>JAIRUI010000109.1 GCA_031254455.1 Chitinispirillales bacterium
AAAATCTTTTTTCTTTTTTTTTTTAACGCGGGGGGGCGTGTTCCCCCCCAAATAGCGGGGAAAATAAAATACAAAATGGGGGGCGCCCCCCCCCCCCCCCCCCCCCCCCCGATAAGTCTTTGTTTTTCAGGCGCTTACGTGTATTTATCTAATATAATATTTCGATATTATATCACCGTATTTCGTAAAGTTTCTTTTACGATAATTTATTCCTTATCATATAGTTTACAAAAAATTGTTTTCGTGAATAAATTTTATTCGAGTTTTAAAGGCATCGACGCAAACCGCCGCATTCGGCAAGAAGGAGAAGTTCTATGAAGAACAAAACAAATCTATTGAAAATATTGGCGACAATAACGATCGCCTTAACAACCATGTTCCTCACAACCGCCCATGCAGGAACGTTTACATACACCGACATCAACGAAGCCGGAACGCTCTTTGCCACACTTGATGACGACGGCACGCTGACCATATCAGGCGACGGCGAGATGGACGACTGGGATTCGTATGACGAACAGCCATGGTTCTACGAGAACGAAGAAATCCGCAAAATCGTATTTACCGGAAACATTACCCACATAGGCGAAGAGGCGTTTAGTAACTGCGCCAATCTTTCTACAGTCGTAATTCCCCAAGGAGTAACGACGATTGGCGGCTGGGCGTTTCAATACTGCGAAAAACTTAAATCCGTCACCATAGGCAAAGACGTTGAAACCATCGGCGAATGGGCGTTTTACGATAACCCCAGCCTTGAGGAATTAACGGTAGCCTCCGGCAACACTAACTTTAGCGTTGTGAACGGAGCGCTTCTTACTGACGACGGAAAGACACTTGTGCAGTACACTACCGCCAAACCCGCAGACAATTACACCATACCCGCAGGCGTCGAATTTATCAGAAACGGTGCGTTTGCCTACTGCTACGGTATCGGTTCTCTTGTTATTCCCGACCACGTTATCAAAATCGGTGATTTTGCGTTTGCAAATTGCGGCAACCTTGCGACAGTCTCAATCGGCAACGGAGTTGAGATAATTTTCGGCGATGCGTTTGCGGACTGCGGCGCGCTTACGGAAATCAACGTATCAAAGGACAACGCATACTACGCTTCCTCAGGCGGAGCGCTGTTTGACGGCGACATGAAGAAAATGCTCAAATATCCCGAAGGCAAACAGGGAGCGTACACCATACCCGCAGGCGTTGAAACCATAGACCTAAACGTGTTTGCAAATTGCATGGAGCTTACATCGATAGTTATCCCTTCAAGCGTAAATTTTATCGGCGACTGGGCGTTTGCGTCATGTAAGAACCTTTCGTCGGTAACCGTCGGCAGCGGAGTTGAGATAATCGGCGGCTCGGCGTTTAACGGATGCACTGCACTCAAAACCATAACAATACCTGCAAACGTAACATTTATATTCCCCGATGCGTTTGCGAACTGCGACGCGCTTACGGAAATCAACGTAGCGGCGGAAAACAATGATTATACTTCGATTAACGGTGCGCTCTTCAACAAAGACAAGACGACGCTTATTCAGTATCCGACATGTAAGCAGGGAGCATATACGGAAATGCCCGCCTCCGTTACAACAATTACCAACAGTGCGTTTAGCGGATGCAAAGGTCTTACGGCGATTACCATAGGCGAAAACGTTGAAACCATCGGTCATTATGCATTCTTTCAATGCGAAAAACTCGCTTCGGTAAATCTTCCGGCAAGCGTTACAGAAATCGGAGACTGTGCGTTTAAAGGGTGCGAAAGTATGGCGGAACTCGTATTAGGCGGCGGAGTCGAGATAATCGGCGAATGGGCGTTTGCCGAATGCAAGAACATTACTTCGGTTACCATTCCGGCAAGTGTAACCGACATTGGCGAATATACGTTTTTCAACTGTGAAAGTATGACACAACTTGTCGTCGGCGAAGGCGTTGAAACCATCGGCAACAGTGCGTTTGAAGGCTGCGCAAGCCTTACTTCTGCAAATCTTCCTCAAGGCGTAACCGACATTGGCGACTGGGCGTTTGCAGGCTGCGAAAGCCTTGCTTATCTTACCATTCCGGCAAGTGTAACCGACATTGGCTACATGGCGTTTTTCAATTGTGCAAGCCTTGCTTCGGTAAAAGTATCATGGGGAACCGTCGGCGATCTTCCGCTTATCCAAGATGATGCGTTTCGTGAATGCCGGACGGAAACGGTATGGCTTGATGTACCTGCCGGCAAAGAAGACATGTATGCCGCAGCGGACGTATGGCAGGGTTTCTATATTGAAGGCAAATCCGCAAAGCCGAGCGGACAGTGCGGCGATTATCTGTATTATGAGTACAATCCGGCGACGGCAACGCTTACGATTGAATACACAGGCGCTGACCCGAACACGCAGACGGGCGATATGTGGGACGAAAATGATGATTCTCGTTTTCCCAACGGGACGATGCCATGGGTTGAGGACAACTACAGTGACAAAATCCGCACGCTTGACCTGCAAGAGGGAATAACGTACATCGGTTTCGACGCTTTTTATCACTGCACGGCTCTGACCGATGTAAATATACCGCAGAGTGTTACAAGAATTGGCATGTGGGCGTTTGACCAATGCCATAAACTTACTTCAATAACCATACCGGCAGGCGTAATCGAAATCGGCGGCAATGTGTTTAACGGCTGCAGTGCGCTCACGGAAATTAACGTAGCGATGGAAAACAATAAATACGCTTCGGTGGACGGAGCGCTGTTCAACAAAGACAGGACGACGCTGTATATGTGTCCGGAAGGCAAGCAGGGAGCATACGCCGTACCTGTAGGCGTTCTGCACATTGAATCGTTCGCGTTTTTCAATTGCGATAAATTGACTTCGGTAAGCATATCTGCCGACGTAAAGACGATTGGCATACAAGCGTTTTTCAATTGCAGAGCGCTCACGGAAATTAACGTAGCGATGGAAAACAATAAATACGCTTCGGTGGACGGAGCGCTGTTCAACAAAGACAAGACGACGCTCGTGTCGTATCCGGGGGCGAACAGAGAGGCATACTCCGTACCGACAGGCGTTCGCGTCATTGAAGCGTTTGCGTTTGGTACCTGCGCAAGTCTCACGTCTTTAGACCTTCCGGAGGGCATTGAGCGTATCGAAGAGTATGCGTTCTACAACGCAAATCTTACGTCTGTAAATCTGCCTGAGAGTATTGAGTATATAGGCCGTGGCGTGTTTGATATCCGGTCGCTCACGTCCGTTACCAACCATGCCGCCGCGCCTCTTAAGTCTCCCGACCTTGACGAAGACGCGTTCGGCTATCTTGACCTTAGTCTGTGTACGCTTTATGTACCGACGGGGTCTGTGGCGGCATATAAAGCGGCTCCGTTATGGGAAGACTTTGCCGTGATAAGTGCGATTACATACTCGGTAACATATTTGCTTAACGGAGGAGTGGGCGGCGCTCCGACCCAAACGCCAAAGGCTCCAGGCGCGACGTTTGCGGCGGCATCGCTTCCTGCAGGCGTTACCGCACCGTCGGGCAAGCATTTTGTCGGCTGGAATACTAAGGCGGACGGCAGCGGCGAAAATTATTCGGCGGACGCGAACGTAACCATGCCTGCGAGTAATCTTACTCTTTATGCGATGTGGGAAACGGATGAAGACGATACGCCAATCCGTGAGTTCAATAAGTCTGACGGGCGCACGGGGATTAGACTGTTAAGCAACATAGTCTCCGACAAGGCGGTTATCACTATCGACTTACCCGACAACGAGAGAGTTTCTCAGGTTAAAGCGGTAATCTATGACAATGTTGGTAATGTGGTGTTTGAGAAGACTGAGAGAAGCAGTAAGGTTGAATGGAATTTGATTAATTTTTCGGGACGTTACGTTGCTAATGGGATGTATATGATACTTGTCGAAGCGAAGAGCGTTAGCGGAAAAACCTATGCGTATTCCGCTAAACTGGGAGTAAGAAAATAATATGGCGCTGGATTGCTTCGCTGCGCTCGCAAAGACAGGACAGACTTGTCATTACGGAGAAAAGAGTGAGTAACGACAATTCGTCATTGCGAGAAATGTAACGACGAAGTAGTCCAGAGGACGAAAGAATATAGGAAAGAAGAATTACTAAAAGGAGTGTCGTATGCAAAGTAACGGTAAAATTTTCAAAATAGCGGCGGCGATTTGTATCGCCGTCGTCCTCGCCATTCCTATTACGACGCAGGCAAAACCGGTCGAATTAAAAGACGCTCAAACTATGGCGCAAAGATTCACGGAGTCAAAACGCGGACAATCGACAAAAGCGAACGTTCAATTAAAACATACCGCCAAAAAACAGGGACAAAAACCTGGCGGCGGTTCTGTTAGCGGAAACGTCGCACAAAGCGCACCGGACGATATTGCTTCATATTATGTCTTTAACATAAACGAAGACGCAGGCGGCGGATTTGTAATTGTGGCTGGCGACGACGCGGTAAAGCCGATACTTGGATACTGTGAAAACGGAAGTTATGACGAGAATGATTTGCCGCCCAACTTTGCTTACTGGATGAATTATTTACAGGAGCAAATAGTTTGGGCGCAGGAACAAAACATTCCACAGAGTGAAAATATTCGTCAGGAATGGGAGAGTTACATGGCGGAAAATGTTCCCGTAACGACAAACGCGGCAAGCGCCGTTTCTCCGCTTATACAGACAAAATGGGACCAAACTTCGCCGTATAACAATATGTGTCCGACGGATGGCGGCAATCGCAGCGTAACCGGATGTGTGGCGACGGCTATGGCGCAAATAATGAAATATTACAATCATCCGCTTCGCGGAAACGGGCAAAGCCTATCTTATACCGGAACTGATGGAGTATTCGTACCGTCGGTAAATTTCGGCGCGACTACTTACGATTGGAGCAATATGCAAGATACATATACGTCAAGCGCTGCCGATACACCGCAAAATAATGCGGTAGCGACCTTAATGTATCATTGCGGAGCGAGTGTGAAAATGAATTACGGCTTCGATGCAAGCGGAGCTTATTCCAGTGATGTTCCGTTAGCATTAACAACTTATTTCGGATATGACAAAAGCATTCAACGCAAACAAAGACAACACTACGGCGATGAGGAATGGGAGGCAATGCTTACCGGACAGATAGATGCCGGACTTCCTGTGTATTACAACGGGGAGGACACAATATACGGCGGGCATGCTTTTATTCTTGACGGATACGACGAGTCAGGCAGGTTTCATTTCAACTGGGGATGGGGTGGCTCACAGGACGGATATTTTGTAACCACAATGTTGAATCCGAACATATATAAATTCAATCAAGGTCATGGGATTATCATCGACATCAAACCTGACGAAGGTGGCGTTGCTTTCGGTTATGAATTTGCGCTGACAGGACTTTCCTCTAATAAGAACACAGCGTTTCACAATGATGCGTTTACCGTCTCAATATCAAGATTGTCAAACGAATCTGTTTTGGGTATTTTTCCCGGCGGGCAGTTGAATGTTGCATTAGTTGATGACAGTGGTAATATTTTAGCGCTTACAGCAACGGCAAGCAAGAATATAGGAAGTTTGCCAAATGGCTATGTATATTCCGACTTGACATTCAACTGCGTTGCGCCGAACACGATAGCGTTAGGGCAATACAAACTGAGAATTGTTACCAGACCGACAGGCGGCGATTGGAAAATAGTTACTGTCGGCAATCCAAACAGCATTGATTTTACAATAGTATGTATAGATGCGCAAGAACCGACAATATCCGTACAGCCGCTTGACACTGCGGTAATTGTGGGTGAGAATTACGCTTTAAGCGTATCGGCAAGCGTGACCGACGGCGGAACGCTTAGTTATCAATGGTTTTCAAACACGTCGGCAAGTAACAGCGGCGGCGCGGTAATTATCGATGAAACGGATTCCTGCATAAACGTACCTGCGGATATTTTGGGAACGTATTACTATTATGTAGAAGTAACGAACACAAACGACTATGCGACGGTAAACAAGACTGTAACGACAACAAGCGATGCAGCCGCGGTAACGGTGAACAGTGCGGTTCCGAACGTCGTTTGGCCTGTTGCGACAACGATAACTTACGGTAACGCGCTTTCGACATCGACGCTTAGCGGCGGAAGTGCGACCGGTACAGGCGATGTAAGTATCTTGGGCGTATTTGCGTGGGATGACGGCTTAATTACTCCAACGGTAACAAATACCGGCTACGGCGTAACGTTTACACCCGACGATAATAAATACCTGCAAGTAACAAAAGACGATTTGGCGATAACGGTAAATAAAGCAACTCCGGCATACACAGAAACAGCGCCGACAAACATGTCTGCAATCTATGGCGAAACCTTGGCGGATGTTGCAGAATTGCCAAGCGGATGGTCTTGGATGATCCCTGCGACTTTGGTAGGAGCGGCGGGAGAACAGACGCACAAGGCTAAGTTTACGCCGATCGACGTCGCTAACTATAATGTTGTAGAAAACATTGACGTTAAAGTGAATGTAGCGAAGGCGATAGGCGCAACGGTTACCGCTCCGGTTTTTGCAAGCAAAACGTATAACAGCGTTACGATAAACGAAATAGTCGCTCCGGCAAACGGACAAGTTGTGAACTATGCGATAAATACTTTAAACGCCGCTCCTGCCGACGCGGTTGCGTGGAAAACCGCTTTGACATTTACGGGTCTTCTTCCCGATAAGGATTATTACATATTCGCCCGTACGGCTGAAAACGCAAATTACAAATCGGGCGCGGTTTCTTCGGCTATACATGTAACAACCGATGCGGACGGCGCAAATCCTATATTTAAGGATAAGAATCCCGACAGGCGCAGCGGCATTAGGCTGTCGAGTAATATTGTGTCGGACAAGGCGACTATCGCCATAGATTTACCGAACAACGAGAGAGTTTCGCAGATGAAAGCAGTCTTTTATGACAATACCGGAAACGTTGTATTTGAGGCTGAAGGAAGAGGCGGTAAGATTGAGTGGAATTTGACGAATAACGCCGGAAGAAATGCGGCGAACGGTACATATTTGGCGGTTATCGAGGCGAGAGGAAATAACGGAAAAACATACAAATACTCGACTAAAATTGGAGTAAGACGATAATGTGACGGCTGGATTGCTTCGCTACGCTCGCAAAGACGGCAACAATTGGCTCGCAAATATTTTTCAACAAAATCAAGAAAAGTAATTTTCTTTAGCAAAGCCATAAAATAAATATTATATTCTTTAACAACAAAAAACTTTTTTATGGAGAAAACACGGTAACAATGAACTCTCGTTTTTATAACTACAGAACACCAGTAAAAGCAATCTCTATGGCTATCGCGTATATGTATGGACTTGAGCTTAATGAATATATAAACGAGAGTGATAATTTGATGAACACAAATTCTTTTTATTACCACTTAAACCATCAACAATGGGACACATTACGCTTAAAAATTCCATATTAACGTAAGAAATTGATATGATAATCAAACTATTAAAAACGATCCCTTTGTTATTTGCGTCTAAGATTTTTGCTGAACACAATGACATCATTGTTAATTACGTCTTTGAAAACAGAAATGTGTGACAAAAGTATTTTCAAGAGGAAGAGCGCGACTGACGGCGGTTTCTTTGCGGAAGAACTAATTACAAAAGAGAAAATATCTGGCAGGAAGAATCGCTTTTTCCTATTGCAACGGATTAACTTCGGCGACAATTCCAAATTCGGTAACTTCTATCGGCGATTACGCTATGACGGCACGGGACAGGGCGCAAAAAAACTGAATTTTTTCTTGAAAATATTTTACCTGAATTATACCCTGAAAAATATTTCATCGTGCAGACGATTGGAATTAAATTATTTTACAAATAATAAAACCACTACTTACAGGGGAAATTGTGGACGAAAAAAATAATGACGTAAAACGAAAATATTCCAGAACGCTCGAAGCCGAGAAAAGTGCATTCTTAAGATTTTTTAATAGAACGGTCAGAAAAATAATTGTCTTAAATCAAGAAAACGTTAATAATATGCCTCACGGAAGAATGATAGTTTGCTGCACGCATAGAAGCCATCTTGATTATATAATACTCGGATTAAAAATTCCGGAATTCGGCGCGGATCAAATTCGTTTTGCGGCAGGCGACAATCTTACAAGAATACCGATGCTTGGAAAACTTTTTCGTTCGGTAGGCGCATTTTCCGTTTATAGAGGAAGATCGTCACAGAAAAGCTATATTACACGCCTTGCCGATCAAATAAAATTAATGGTCGCAAGCGGAGATTCGGTTATCGTTTTTCCGGAAGGCGGAAGGAGTTACAGCGGACGTATGCTTGACATCAAATCCGGAATTTTAGCCGCAGGAGTTTTGGCGCAAAAAGATGATGCGAAAAAATCCGTTTATTATCTCCCGCTTGCAATAAATTACACAAAAATACCGGATTTAAGAGCTTTTAGTTTACTTTTGACAGGGAGAAATCTGCGCGATAACAAAAAAAATGCATTTCTTAAATTTTCAGGAACGTTTATATATTATTTCGCAGACGTTTGGGTGTTTTTAACTTCGTGGATTTTTAATATTCGCACCGATGTAGTTTTAAACGTAGGAAAACCGACCGCATTGTCTGAAATCACCGACGTAGAAAACAAATTCAGCGCCGCCGCAAGATCGCCGATAGTAGCGAATCGTGATTCCATAAACGAATGTTCTCAATGGGTTGGAAAGCAGCTTAATCGATTGTTTCCTATTCTTCCTATAAATGCAATCGCATACTTACTTGATAATTTCGGAGTTGGCGGATGCAACGAAAAAAATCTTGAGAAAATTATAAAAGATTTAAAAGATTTGGGGCTTTATGTTAATCTGCTTGAAGCGGATTCAGCCAAAAATATTATTAAAGACGGAATAAAGGCGCTTAAAGAAAACGGGGTTATACGCAAATATTTTCGTATTTCGATTAAAAGAAAAAAACGTTTGAAGTATTTTGCGGATTTCATAAATTCATATTTCAACGAAAACGGAGAATAGCATGTCGTTTCGCGAATATCTTATCAGCGACGTCATTCTTGATATCGAAGACGAATTAAAAGAAGACGCTCTTTACACGGTTGCAAAAAGAATGTGTAAAAAAGCTAAAATAGTAAAATATAAATCGGTCGTTGAAGATATTTTACGCCGAGAAGAAACGGTTTCGTCGTTTGTCGGACAAGGAGTCGCAATTCCGAGAGTATGTGCGCAGATTGAAACCGATTTTGCAATAATTGTAGCAAGAAATACCGAAGGAATAAATTATGACGCGGCGAGAAACGCAAAAGCGAACATTCTGGTAATGGTGTTTGTAAATAAAAATGTTGATGAAAATAAGGTTATTGAGCTGACTGCGGACATTGCGACTTTTTTCAAAGACCCTATAATAAATAACATACTCAAAAACGAAGAAGCGGACACAATATCGGAGTTATTTCCATCATCGCCGGAATACGAATCTTCAGAAAACAAAGTCCGAAAAGAACCGATATTATCTTCGGCTTCCGCCCTTGCACGTGAAATTAACGCAAAGGCTATTTTGATTTTCGCCGATGTAAAACAAGACATGGAATTTCTAAAAAATATACGTACCAGAAAACAAATTATCATAGTAACGGGGAATAAAAGCAGATTTGCCGATAAAATAACCGATTACGATTTGGTTCAAGCCCCTGTATCTAAAGTGGGAGGAATCGGACAAGTTAAAATCGGCATTCTTTTGGCGTTATCACGAAATCTCATTTCTCGTGAGGACGTCGTCGTCTGCGTAGCCGGCACGTTCGGCAAAGATGTGTTTAATTTGATTTCCGTCGTGGATATAGATAAAGAGTTTGATTTCTTTTTCACGCACACGCGCTCGTTAACGCCGCCGGACGTTAAACCCGAAGTTCTCGAAAGAGTTCTCGGTATCGCCACCGAAATAGGTGTTGACGGAAGAGAAGGAAAATCCGTAGGAACAATATTTGTTTTAGGGGATACGGAAAATGTAAATTCTTACATAAAACAGTTGATAATAAACCCGTTTAAAGGTTACAAAAAATCAGAAAGAAACGTACTTGACCCTGCAATAGAAGAAACGATAAAGGAGTTTTCCGCTATAGACGGCGCATTTATAATAAGCGGAGACGGAATTGTCGTTTCCGCCGGAAGTTATTTGAATCCGTCGTTTCCTAATATCGGAATGATACCGGAGCTTTTAAGCGGTCTGGGAACCCGTCACGCCGCGGGTGCAGGAATAACTGTCTGCACTAACGCAATAGCGATAGTAATTTCGGAATCTAACGGTCAGGTGACCGTTTTCAAAAACGGTTCGGTAGTCCTCACTCTTTCAAAACAGAACGGACTCTAAAATGAAAAATCCGATATTCAAAATACTTGTCGCCGGCGTTATAATAGTGGTAGCCTTTGCATGGAGACAGCCGATTATTTATTTTATAGATAAAACAAAAATACAAAAAGAGTTGAAAGAAAAAACCGCCGAAGAAGATTCGCTTAGACAAATTGTTCAAACGATAAAAGACAACGCAGAGGAAAAACGAAAAACAGCCCGTAAATTAGGCTATTCAAAAAACGATGAAATAATGATTAAAATCGTAACTCCTGACGATGAAAAAGAAAGTAAAAAAGTCAAAACGAACGCATTCCTTTCAATTTCCGCTGTTTTGGTGTTTTTTCTTATTATAACATTTGCCGTTTCATCCAGGAATAATGATAAAACCAAATTAAAATCCGAATAATATTTTGGAGCTTTTATGGCTGAAATTAACAATAAATATGCAAGAATTAAAGACGAAATTAGAAAAAAAATCGATATCGTATCGCTGATTGAACATTACGTCCCGCTAAAACAAACCGGAAACGGGTATATAGGACTTTGTCCGTTTCATAATGAGAAAACGCCGTCATTTTCAGTTCAACCCAATGCAGACAACGGAGGTTTTTACCATTGTTTCGGCTGTCAAAAAAGCGGCGATGCGTTTACATTTTTAATGGAAAAAGAAGGACTTTCGTTTATAGACGCGATGAAATCATTAGCCAGAGAATATGGTATTCTATGGGATATTGAAGAAGATAAAGAGAACTGCGATTATAATACATCTACGCGAGCGAATTTACTTAAAGCGACAGAATTTGCAACAAATTTTTTCTATAACGAAATGACCAAAAGCGCTGAAGCGAAAAATTATCTCAAAGAACGCGGTATTCTCGGCGAAACGGCAAAAGAATTCCGCTTGGGTTTTGCGCCAAACTATTCCAATAAACTCTTGAAAGCAGCCCAAACAAACGGGATTGCGGAAAATATTTTAATTCAGGCGGCGCTGGTTAAAAGAAATGAAATCGGTATTTTTGATTTTTTCCGCAATCGCATAATATTCCCGATTTTTGATTCCGCCGGACACCCTGTCGCTTTCGGAGGACGAGCGTTTGGCGACGAAAAACCCAAATATATAAATTCGACTAATACGTCGCTTTACGATAAAAGCAGAATTTTTTACGGCTATTTTCAATCTCAAAAAGAAATTAAAACACAAAAAACCGTTATAATAGTCGAGGGATATATGGACATGCTCGCGCTTTATCAAAACGGCATAAAAAACGCAGTCGCTCCTTGCGGAACAAGTTTTTCGGAAGAACATGCAAAATTTTTAAGCAGAATCGCTCAAAAAGCGGTAATTGTTCTTGACGGGGACGAAGCCGGAATAAACGGCGCAAAAAAAATCGTTGAAAAATTACTACCGTTTGAAATTGACATACGTTACGTTTTAATACCGGAAAATCAAGATCCGGATGAATTTATTAAAAGTGAAAACGGAAAAGAAAATTTTTTACGGTTAATAAAAAACGCACAAGACGGATTTAGTTTTTTAATCAATTGGATAGAAAGGCAGTATAACGTTTTTGAGCCTTCGGGGAAAAGTAAGGCTATTAGAGAAATTTGTAAAATACTTTCAACCGTAAAAAGTGAAATCATGCTTTCGGATTTCATTACGATTCTATCTATCCGTTACAAAATTTCTATGAAAGAAATCCGAAAAAGTATCAAGAATTATAATGAGAAACAAAATTATGATGCGACTCCCCCATCTCTCTTAAAAGATAAAATAGAAAATGAGAATTATCAGATATTTCATACAGAACAAGGGAAAGCAATACACATATTTTTTTGTTTTCCTCAAATCTTACAGGAGTATATGTACGAAATTTCACATGATTTTTTTACAGACCCTATTATAAATAAACTATATTATTTTATGAGAGAAGAAAAATTTGACCGTAAAAATTTTCTTGAAAACAAAGAATTAAGCGAACGGGAAAAGGCGTTCTTAATAATTTTGGCAAGTGAAAAATTGACCGAGCTTGATAAAGAGAGCAACAAACAAGTTTTTATGAGTGAAAAAGAAGCGAAAAAACAAATTGCCGCAAAGATTAATAAATTTAAGATAATAGAAATACAAAAAGAAAACGAATTTTTAAAAAATAAAATTCGAGAAGAAAGCAATGAAGAGAAAAAAAAGATTTTTATAGATAAAATTACTGAAAATCTTAAAGAAATTACGGTTATAAAAAATAAAAAACGGAGCGATCGAAATGAGTGAAATTTCAGTAGAAGAAAAACTTAAATTTCTTTTGAAACTAGCAAAACTTCAAGGTTTCGTCGGAATATTGCAGATAAAAGATATTTCCAATGATCTTAGCGAAGAAAAAAATCTTACACAAAAACTTGAAGAAAATTCGGTGGAAATAAACCATTTTTTAAAAACAGTCCATAATTATAAAACGGCGTCTTATCAAACAAAAAAAGAAAATAAATTTATGCTTACAACACGAACCGACGAAAACGGAGAATCGTTTCTTTTAGGTACGAAATATGAAAAAGAATTATTTGAAAAATTGTCTTCCGCTCGAAATAATATGTTAGAATTTGCATTCAAGAACGGTGAAATTCGTGAATTTATGTACGAAATGTCAGAAAAAATAGTCGATGGAACGATAAAAATTTCGTCTATAGTAAATTGCGAAAAAGAAAATGAATCTGTCGAGAATTGTAAGGGGAAATTTATAGAAACAGTACAAAAAATAAAGAAAAATTTAGAAAAAAATAAAGAAATAGAGCAAAAAACCGTTAACTTGTTTTTTGCTCTCAACCTTAACGAAAAAACAAAAGGCGTAATTTACAATAAATACAAGTTGACGAAGAATTATAAAAACGAAGTCACGTATGAACTTTATAAATGGGAGCAAATTTATTCCAATTCCAAAAGAGAAATTATTGAAGCGAATATTCGTCTGGTTTTCAGCATCGCAAAAGAATACTGTACGATTCATAAGGGAATTTTAGACATAAGCGATATAATTCAGGAAGGTAATATCGGTCTAATCAATGCAGTGGAAAGTTTTGACATCGGCAAAGGAAACAAATTTTCATCATGGGCGGTTTGGTATATAAGGCGACAAATTTGGTATGCGGTAAATTCATATAAAAATATGGTTTATATCCCGTCAAAAGCATCGACTAATATTTATAAAATGTTGGCTTTTGAGGAAAAATATAAAGTGCAAAACGGGAAAAGTCCGACAATTGCAGAAATTGCTAAAGAATTTAACCTGAAAGAAAAGCAAATAATTTCACTTAAATCTTCTGACTTTTACAGCGCCGTTCCTAATTACGAAGCAACGCTAAGCGATGACGATTCCGATGAGAAAATTGACGGATTATCCACTTTCCAACGCAACCCGTTTGATATTTTAGCCGCTTCTATACTAAAAAAAGACATATGCTCAATACTTGACAAAATGGGTGAAAGAGAACGGAGAATGATAGAATTATATTTCGGATTGCTTAACGACGAAGAACCGATGGGTTTATCGCAAATAGGAGAATTATATGGGCTGTCCAGTGAAAGAGTGCGCCAAATTATAGAAAAAAATATAACAAATATCCGAAATTCAAAAGACGGTAAAACGTTACTTGAAGATTATAAAATTTTGGAATAATTTAAGGTAAAAGCCGTCTAAATCCCACAAAATTATCTTTCCAATAATTATCTGAAATATGGCTGTATGCAACTCCTCTTGTGGAACTTGAATGAATAAATTTCCCATTTCCTATATAAATACCCGTATGATCTATTTTCTTTCGATTTTTAGGAGAATGAAAAAAACACAAATCTCCTTCTTTTAACGAACTCATGGCGACCGGTACGCCTTTATTAAACATTTCTTCTGCACTTTCACGCTTAAACGTATTATATCCGGCGTCTTGAAAAACTCGCCAGACAAACCCGGAACAATCAAAACCACGCTTAGTCGTTCCGCCGTAATAGTAAGGCGAACCGATATATTTTTCGGCGGCTTGTTTTATGCTTTGCAGCGAATGTAAAGTAAAAGTCGCGTCAGGAATTTCCTCATACTTCTTACGTTGAACGTCAAAATCATCGTCAACAAAATCATCGTTTAATGTTTCTTCTTCTTTGACAACCGCCCTGTCTTGATATGAGGGACGAACAGATGAAGCGTTTCTTTGCCAATTGTTTTTGTAATTTTCATCAAAAGACGGGCGTATCGAAATATTCAAAGTTGTACATCCGATAATAAAAAATACCGAGAAACAAAGAAAAATTTTAATTAAATTTTTCCAATTCTTTGGCGATAGCATAAGAAAATTCCATTTTGAAATTCGGAGCCATAAGTTGTATGCCGATAGGCAAGCCGTTTATTTTACCCATTGGAAGAGCGAGTCCGGAGCATCCCGCCAAATTTGCGGAAACGGTATAAATATCGTTCAGATACATTTGAAGCGGGTCGCCTATTTCGCCTATTTTAAACGCCGACGACGGCGTTACAGGCGACAAAATTACATTACATTTCACAAACGCATTTTTGAAATCTTGCGCAATTAACGAACGTACCTGCGCCGCTTTAATATAATATGCATCATAATATCCTGAGCTCAAAACATACGTACCAAGCATTATTCTGCGTTTAACTTCTTCCCCAAACCCCTCTTCACGAGTAAATTTAAACATATCGTCAATCGTTTTGGAATTTGAACTTCTATAACCAAATCGAACTCCGTCGAAACGCGATAAATTGGAAGACGCTTCCGCAGTAGCGATAATATAATACACGGCAATGGCATACTTCATATTTTCAAGAGAAATATCGACAAACTTAATTCCCGCATCTTTAAGAAATTTAACCTTTTCTTCAAACAAGGTTCGAACATCTTTAGGTAAATCGTCGCTCAAATATTCTTTAGGAATTCCTACAATCGCATCTTTTATATTTTTTGTTTCAACCCCTGTATAACTTTTTTGGCAATTTGTCGAATCACGCTTATCTGCAGAGGCGATAACGCGTAATAAATATTCTGCGTCTTCTATCGAATTCGCCATAGGACCTATTTGGTCAAGTGAAGAAGCAAAAGCGATCAGTCCGTATCTGCTTACCATGCCATAAGCCGGTTTCAAGCCGACAATTCCGCAGTATGACGCCGGCTGACGAATAGAGCCGCCGGTGTCGCTCCCAAGTGCGAGCGGAACCATATCCGCAGCGACCGCCGCGGCGCTTCCACCGGAACTTCCGCCGGGCACCCTTTGTAAATCATGTGGATTTTTGACCGTTCCAAAATACGATGTCTCATTACTGGATCCCATTGCAAATTCGTCCATATTCGCCTTGCCTACGATAATCGCACCGGCTTTTTTCAGTTCCTCGACAACATGCGCGTCGTATGGCGGAATGTAGTTTTCAAGCATTTTTGAACCGCAAGTCGTACGGATTCCTTTTGTAGAAATATTATCTTTCACGGCGATAGGAATACCGCAAAGCGGAAGTTTTCTTTTCTCTTCTAAACTCAAATCATCAATGTTTTTTGCGGTTTGACGGGCATAATCATCACAAACGGTTATGAACGCGTTTATATATTTATTTTTTTCGGCAATTACGGTCAGCGATTTTTCTATTATTGATTTTGCGGAAATTTCACCTGTCTGGACTTTCTTTGAAACATTTTCGACGGACACATCAAAAAAACCCATTTTGTTCCTTGTTCCTATCTGTAACGACGATAAACATAAAGCGCTACAACAATTCCGACAAATGACAAAAGATTAAACTGCGTTTGCAGTCCGAATTGAAATTTTATTGCACCTATATCGACTGAAATCGGATTAGGATATCCTACAGAAATCGGAAGGAAACTAAATGTGAAAATCTCTTTAACGACAACATAGTCGCCCGGGATAAATCCGATAAGCAAACTTAAATAACTTCCTATTATAATTCCGATAACCGTTACAAGAACAAGCATTGAAACGCTTAATTTCTCAGCCCTTTTAGCCATGAATCACCCCCAAATATCATATAGATATATTTATAATTTGTAAAGAAAATAATATCTGCCGAATAAAATGAAGAACATATTTTTGCATTTAAGCAATATTTTTTGTTTTTATCCAACGCGGAAAAAAACTATAAACCTATAACTTTTTGCACAAAACGCCGTCCCTGCCGTCTAAAATTTCAATACCTTTAGCGGTTATCGCATCTCTTATTTCGTCCGCCGTCTTAAAGTCTTTCGCCTTTTTTGCGGCAGATCTTTTGTCAAGCAAATCGACGATTTCTTTTAATTCGTTTTGCGGCGTTTCAGCAAAGCCGTCAAATTTTATATCGCCTATTACTTTTATATCGTTTGTTTTTTCACAAAATAAATCAAGCGCTAAAATTTCATCCGCTTTTTTAATTGCCGCTTTTTTTATTTTGCCAGAAACTGCGCCGTTTTTTAAGATTCCCCAAACTTCCGCAAGCGCAACCGGCATATTCATATCGTCCAAAATCGCCTTATAAAAACCTTCGAGTACATTTTCAATTTCTTCTTTCGACACTTTTTCATCATCAAAATCTGTGATTTTCTGCACCGTATTTCTCACATTATTAAGTCCGGTTTGCGCCGCCGAAACGTTATCTATAGAAAACGACAACTGCTTGCGGTAATGACTTGAATAACAAAAATAGCGGTAAGCCAGCGGATCTATTTTTTGCTTTTTCAGCGTATCGACAGTAATAAAATTATCACCGGATTTTGACATTTTTCCGTTTTCTATAACCAAAAATTCGCCGTGAATCCAAAACCTGCAAAACTCCTTGTCTGTCGCCGCTTCAACTTGCGCGATTTCGTTTGTGTGATGAATAGGAATGTGGTCTATTCCTCCGCAATGAATATCAAGCGGCTGCGACAAATATTTTAGCGACATCGCAGAACATTCTATATGCCATCCGGGAAATCCCACTCCCCATGGACTTTCCCACTCCATTGCACGCTTTTTGTCTTTGGGCGAAAACTTCCATAGCGCAAAATCGGTTTTATTTTTCTTATCGCCCGCTTCAATTCTGTGCCCTTCCTGCAAATTTTCGATATCCAAACGAGCGAATTTTGCGTAATTTGAAAATTTTGAAGAGTCGAAATAAATTCCGTCCGCTGTTTCGTAGGTATATCCTTTTTCGACAAGTTTTTGTACCATATCTATCATTTCTTTTATATGGTCGGTGGCTTTAGGAATTATCGTCGGACGTAAAATCTTGAGGTCTCCGCAATTTCTAAAGAACGCTTCGGTATAAAATTCGGCAATATCTCGAACAGACTTCCCGTCGCGTGTCGCGCCTTTTTCCATTTTATCGTCTCCGCTGTCCGCATCGCCGGTCAGATGTCCGACGTCCGTAATATTCATGACATGTTTGATTTCATAGTCCAAATATTCAAGGATACGCCGAAGAACATCCTCAAAAATATACGTTCGCATATTTCCTATGTGAGCATAGCCGTAAACAGTCGGTCCACAGCAATATATCCCGACCTTATTTTCAGCGGTAAAAATTTCCTTTTTCCGTGATTTTGTGTTGTAAAGCCAAAATTCTTTCATACTCTTTTTCCAAAATTTTGAATAACATCCATACTGTTCTATAATTAATCCGCTCTACAATCTGATTTAGGCTTGAATCGCATAGAAAAATAATTTTTGCGAATACTAAAATGTCAAACATTGCGAGAACACAATGCAGTTAAGTTTTGATAATGTTTGGAAAGAATACTGTCAGAAAATTTATTGAGGTTTTCCTATCTTTTTTTGTTTGCAAACATATAGTATTTTATGTGATTGTATAACCCTATCGTTTATAGGGATAACTAAGATTGCATATTAATTCCCTAAAAGAAAGCAGGCGAACGTGTCATTTGAAGAAAACGTAAACAGTTTGAAATCGGCGGCGTGTCTTGATAAAATTGATGTCATAAAAAATTCAAAATTAATCGGCGAAATAAAAAATGACGTTTCGACAAAAGAATCACTTAAAATTTATGCTCATTTGGTCGATTTTGATAACGGCTCTATATATTATGAGACTGCACAAAAGGGGCTTGAACTTTATGCGGAAACAGTTAAAGACGCAAAACAAAATCCGGGGAAACATCCTAATATAGACCGCCTTTTAGATTTAAAAGAAAACGAATTTCTTAAAATAGTTGTGCATTACCGTGAAAATGAAAAGCTTCGCGAAAATATTGAAAAATTTGCAAATTTGAAGCGCATTGGAAAACTTTTGGACGAAAAAACCGCCGCCCTTGCCGCATTCAACGAACTAATGGATTTATTGGAATCCGGCATGGCGAGAACAGCGCAAATCATAGACGGAGAATGGCAGGCGAATTTGTGGGTGAAAGAAGGGATAATGCTCGGTTTTGTACTTGGGAACACCGTAGTTTATCGCGGCGGCGACGATATCCAATTTACAGACAAAGAAACATTTCCTCTGCGAAAAATTTTACCGCAGTCGCAAATACGTCTTGTGCCGCCGGCAACCGGACTCAGACGCGGCGCGTTTGCGGGAAAAGGAGTGATTTTTATGCCGCCGGCATATGCGAATGTCGGTGCGCACATATCAAATAATTCTATGATTGAAAATTTGGCCGGAAGTTGCTGCCAAGTCGGGCGCGACTGCCACATTTCCGCAGGTGCGATTATCGGCGGCGTACTTGACCCGATTGAAGCGACGCCTGTAATTATCGGCGACAACGTTCTTTTAGGCGAAGGAAGCGGAATAACGCAAGGCTGTCGTCTCGGAGATCTGACAACGCTTGCGCCGGGGGTACACTTGTCGAAAGCGACTGCGGTCGTCGACCCGATTAAAAACGTCGCATATACTTCAAACGGGATTTGTGAACTTGTGGAATATAAAATGGGTGACGCAAAACTATTCAGTGTAGGAAAAATAATTGAAGAAAAGGACAATACTTACGGTCCTGAAGTTCCAAGCGGCGCACTTGTGATTCCTGGCTTTTCGATGTCGAGTTCAGGCTTTCCTAAACTCACTCCTTTTGTAGCCAAATACATAACGCACAAATCTCAACGAGCGTATGCTTTAGAAGACGCGCTTCGAAGTTGAGAGGAACAAGATTCAACGTCTAAACTGGGGTTAAGGAGAAAGAAGTGATAGAGCTTATACACACGACAAAAACATACGACAGAGAATTTGAGGCTGTTTCGGATTTGTCGTTATTTATAGACAAAGGAGAATTTGTTTTCTTAACCGGACAAAGCGGTGCAGGAAAAACGACTTTACTTAAATTGATTTACCGCGAAGAACTGCCGTCAAGCGGAACCGTCAATGTATGCGGAATAACGACTCAACCTCAAACACCGCCGAGCGTTTTAAGAAAAACCACTCCGGCGATCCGCAGAAAAATAGGTATAGTTTTTCAAGATATTCGGCTTTTAAATACCTATACGGTTTTTGACAATGTTGCATTCGCAGCGCGTATCCTTGGCGGAAGCGAACAGAGTATAAAAAAGCGGGTTTTTAAATCTCTTGCGGTTGTCGGACTTGCACATAAAAGTTGTAACTTCCCATTGCAACTTTCGGGAGGCGAGCAACAAAGGGTCGCAATCGCAAGAGCAATTGTTAATGAACCTTTGATATTGATTGCGGACGAACCTACGGGAAATCTCGACCGCATAATCTCAGACGAAATATTTGCACTCTTGCAAGAAATAAACAATTGGGGAACGACGGTAGTTATGTCAACGCACGACTTATCGTTTACACAACGCACATCGTACCGTGAAATAGTATTGGGACACGGAAAAATAACAAAAGGAACTGCGAACAGGATAAATAGAATTTCACACAATAATTACTTTGAGCCGATTTCTATACCAAAGCCGCTTTAACCAAATCATTAACTAATTTTCCATCGGCTTTCCCTTTAACTATCGGCATCAAAATAGCCATGACTTTCCCCATTTCTTTGGCACCGGACGCGCCGGATTTTGCAACAGCGTCGTCAACAATAGTTTTCAATTCGTCAGGCGAAAGTTGTTTCGGCTGATAACGTTTATATATATCAATTTCAAATTCTTCTTGCATTGCAAGATCTTCTCTTCCCGCCGATTTGTATTGGTCGGCCGATTCCAAACGAGTTTTTATTCCTTTTGCCAGAATAGTAAAAATATCCTCGTCTGAAGCGGTCCTCTTGCCGTTTATTTCAAAATTCTTTATATCGGAATGAAGCGTTCTTAAAACTAATAATTTTTCTTTTTCCCCTGATTTCATAGTGATTTTAATGTCTTCTTGCAACTGTTGCGCAACGCTCATAAATCTACTCCTTTATTTCTTTTTTCTTTCAAAAGTTAACCTGTATATATGTTCTTCAAAAGCATTCATAGTTCCGAAAACTTTTGTTTCTTCTTCAATGTTATTCGCTTCAATATATTCTTCTACGGGGGAACTTGGCGAAAGGAATAAAACTACTTTTCCCGTTTGGCAAATTTTTTCTTTATAATCAATAACCGCTTTCATTGCGGTATCGTCAATTTCCATCACACCTTCAAATCTAATCGTTATTATATGCGTGGGTAATTTATGAACCTCTTCAAGACCGACATTTATTTTATCCAAAAACTTCTCTGTAATCATTCCGGAAAAACTTAACATAACATATTTGTGGTGCTTAGTAATCATATAATCCAAAAACGGCTCGACGATATTTTCCAACTCCGTTTCACTTTTAACCGTTCCTTTAGTTTGGAATTTTGCGACCAGATCCTTGACCGTACGCACGGGAATATGAGTGCTTTCGGATATCTGTTGAACCGAAATTTTGTGCTGATACATCTTGTAAATTTTATAATAAATGTTCATAAACACTTGCCTTTCCCGCTAAAATTATCAGCCAAATGTTATTTTACATAAACAAAAATATGTTTTGCCGCAAGTTTTTTTCAAAAAAAGGTTTTTATGTTTAGATTTTTTAAAATTATCTTCTTATTAACGTCCGCATCGTTTGCTTCCGGGATTGAACCGTTAAATATTTTGAATTTTTCAGCAGTTAATAGCGGGAACGACGTTTCAAAACAAAACGATACCATTTGGGTCGCCACAAACGGCGGGTTGGCTCAGTTTCAATATTCAAGCGGAAATTTTATAACGCTTCATCATTCCAACGAACAATTTCCCGAGATTTCGCTTTCGGCTTTGCATATTGATAACGATGGATTGTGGATTGGAAGCGAGAACGGATACTTGTATTATCGCCAAAAAAACAAAAAACAAAAAATTTATAACGACTTGTTTTTGATAAAAAGCAAAATTTATACGATTAAATCATTCAAAGATTACTTGATTATCGGGCATGATAAGGGCGTATCGGTTTTAGATAAGAAAAAAGGCAATATTATTTCCACAAAACGAAATTTTCAAGATTTCATAGATGCCGGCGTAAATTTGATTGAAATCAAAAACGACACCATTTGGGTTGCGATAAAAAGCGGCGCAAAAGGCGGTGTGGCAAAGCTAGAAAATTTTTCTAAATATGTAGATAATTCGAAATTCGGCGACAATTCGCCTTTGTCAGGGCAAACCCCTTGGAAAACTATTGAAAATTCGACAGCCATGGTAAAAACACTTTTTTATGCGGAAGACAAAATTAAATATTTTGAAAATTTCGTTTTGTTCGACGATAATTATAGGATAGAAACACAAGGGAACGATTTAATTAAATACGACGATTCGGGAAATAAAATCGCAAATCTCTACCTTGAAAGCGATATAAATTTTCTAAAATTCATTGACGGTAAAATTGTAGTCGGAACAAAATTTGATTTTTCTCAGATAATAAATTTCGGAAACGATAAACGGCTTATAGTTCCAGGACTTGTCAACAATACGAATATTGAAAAATTATTTGTCGACAGCGAGCAATCCCTTTGGATATTGCCGTCAATAGTAAAAGACGAGTGGTGGAATGCGCTTACAAGAATATTTCGCGGCAACCAAATAAAACATTACAAAGATATTGACGGGATGGGTACGATAAGTAACGGTTGCCCGGATTTTACCGCGATTACTCAAAACGGGAATCGAATGTTTTTCGGATATTGCGGAGATCCTTTGAGAGAATACAATTTAAGTGCGGATTCATGGGGCGTATGGGTTTTTGATATAAGAAATTATACTAATTATCCGTTGTTTGTATCGGATTGGAAAGGGACTTGTAATGCGGACTGGAATGCCGGGTGGGATGGGTATTATTGGCTTAAGGTCGATGCTTTAATTACAGATAAAAACGGGATTATTTGGGGAACTTATTGGCGCGACATCAAACTCGGCAATGTTGAAATGCCGATAATTTTTGCGTTTCATCCGCAAAAGAACGAATTTCGCTATTTATTGATTGACAAACCGCAAGACGAGTTGACTTCTCCGAATAATTTGGCGTTAAGCGGCAAAAACGATTTGCTTCTCGGCTTTAAAGGGAAAGAAGAATTATGGATTATTGATGCGAATAAAAATCCGTTTGATACTACAACGGAGTCAATGGAATATCGCAAAAATAAAATTTTTCTTGACGGCAAATTATCAAAATTGCAAACAACCGGCTCGGGAAACGTGTTGATAGGCACAGACAAAGAACCTGTTATTTTTACTTATGACAAATCCTCAAAGCATACAATCGTTTCAATAAAATATCTTCCGGCGGAGAGATTTTCTGAAATAACAAACGATATCGTTTTGGAATATTCGGAAGAATTGTGGGGAGATTACGAAGGACAGTCAATAATTCGTAACGTTTTTTGGATTGCAAATAAAAAAGTCGGCGTCGAGAGAGTTGTAATTGATGAGTATTTATCGCAAAACGGAATTCTTGATTCGGCGGTTTATAGCGATGAACAAACAGCTTTCTCTTTTTCGACTGTAAACGGTTCAATAAACCAAAATATTTCGGCGTTGGCAATAGATTCAGTTCAAAATTTACTGTGGATCGGCGGCGACAAGGGAATTACGAGAATTCGACTGCCGGAAAGAAGCGGAATTTCTTCTCAGACAAAAATTGATTTTGTGTTTCCTAATCCGTATTTGTTAAGTAAGCATAATTTTCTTTCTATCCCTAGTATTTCGCAGAATTCTATTGTTGATATTTACACGATTTCCGGGAAATTAGTGAAACATATTGACGAGAATTCGGCAGAAAAACATAAAACTATAGACGGAACTTATATTTACAAATGGAAAATTCCACAAAATACCGCTCCGGGAACTTATCTTATCGCCGTAAAACCGCATAACAACGACAAGATTGTCAACAAAAACACAAAACTTTACAAATTGACGGTGATACCTTGAATATAACGGCTGTGATTACAACTTGCAACCGCCTAAACAAATTGAAAAAAGCGGTAAAATCGGTAGAAAATCAGGTGTTTTTACCAAATGAATTGATAATTGTCGACGATAATTCTCACGACGGAACACAAGAATATTGTGAAAATTTGAAAGAGGTTTCAAAAATTCCGATAATTTATTTCCGTAACAATTTTAGGGTCGGCTCAAATGTGTGCAGGAACCAAGCGATTGAGCGTGCAAGCGGAGAATATATTGCATTTTTAGATGATGACGACGAATGGTTTCCAGAGAAATTAAGAATCCAATACGAAACTGTAAAAAAAGAGAACGCCGATTTGGTTTATACCGGCGTTAAAATGACGGATTCCGGAAGGAAAAAGATTTACTTTCACAATCCGTTTCCGTTCACGCCGAAATTTGCAATAATGTTTGGAAATTTTGTAGGAATTACGTCCACAATGATGATCAAATCCGAAATGTTAAAAGAAACCGGAGGGTTTGATTGCAGTATTCCATCGCTTCAGGACTATGAATTGATTATTCGTTTGATAAACAATAACGCAAATGTTAAAGGAATTAAAATTCCGCTTGTAGAATATGGATCGACAAACAATAAAAACGTTTCCGTTTCATCAAGAAATTTTTTTAAAGCGTCAAAAATAATTTTAAAAAAAAGTCCGATAATTTATCGTCCTTTACAATTTATAGGACTTTTGAGAATTTTTTCTCAAAAACTGATAAAAACGGAAAACTTTCGCGAAAATTTATTCAGATTTTCATGAAATTTTTTAATTTTAATCTTTCGCTCAAATCACTGTCCGGCGGAAGCCAAAAAACAGAAATACCGTCCAATTTCCCATCGGACAGCGCTTTGATTATGGTCGAATACCAATCGGTTTTTGAACCGATAACCAGCGTATCCGGGGAATATTTTTTGATGATTTCACTCAAATTTTGTATGTTTCCTATAACTTCATAGCCGTTTATTACCGTAGAATTTGAGCTTTCTACTGTCGATATTATTCCAAGTATTTGCGTGTTTCTGTCGTCTAACGTTGAGACTAATACCGATAAAAACGGTTCTTCCGCGAGCAAAATAACGCTGCCGTATCCTGCGAAATATTTTTTGTAAAACTTTGACAAGGGTGAAACAAGCGTTCTCCAATATACTATTGAAATCGCCGACAGTAATCCTGACGAAAAAATAATAATTCTTGAAAATGCAACCTCCTGAAATAAGTAATAAAAAGCGAACAATAACAATAAAGAAATGGCAAGCGCCCGTATAGTTTCATTTTTCTCGGGCTTAGGCTTACCGTAATGTCCGCTTACCCCCAGAGAAACTATAAGTGTAAATGTTAAAATCAAGTGAGAAAAAAAGGCATATTTTGGATAAATGGAATAAATAAAATTTCTTTGCGGTACAACGCTATAAATAAAAGCGAAAATGGGTAAAAAGGCATTTGCGAAAAATAAATCTATGAAAAAAACTCGTGAATTTCTAATTATTAGTCCAGAAATATTTATTCCACCCATAATCAAAATACAAAAATTAAGCGCCCATTTTGGAAAAAACGAACCATATCTTTTATTATGTTTTTTTGAAAACAAAATCATCGCTTCATAAAAATTTATTCTTGATTTTAATTTTTCCGAAGTCGAACTTCTGCCCTTAAAGTGAACAATCTTTGTTTGAGGCGTATAGTGAACTCTGAATCCGGCATCTTTTACTTTTGCCGATAAATCCAAATCTTCGCCGTACATAAAAAAACTTTCGTCAAATCCGCCTACTTGCAAAAACAAATTTTTCGTAATGAAAAAACACGCGCCTGAAGCCGCATCAATATCGCATTCATCGTCCGGCGAAATCCAAGATAAATTATAACTTCCGAATAATTTGTTTTTCGGGAAGATTTTCGAAAGTCCGCTTATATAACAAAAAGCGTTTAAAGGCGTTGGAAAACTGCGACGACACTGGAACTGAAAACTTCCGTCTTGATTTAGAATTTTAGGTCCTAAAATTCCCACATCCTTGTTTTTCTCCAAAAAATCAATCCCCGTTGAAAGTGTGTTTTTTGAGATCATTGTGTCCGGATTAAGCATTAAGAGGTATTCTCCCGAAGCAATACCGGCGCCGATGTTACACGCTTTCCCAAAACCGTGATTGGTTTTTAATTCTACATATTTTACAAAAGGGAAATCTTTGTTTATCAATTCTTTTGAACCGTCTTCGGATTTATTATCGACAACGACGATTTCACAGTTTTCAAAATTATCGGCTGCGACAATTGAGCGAATCGCCTGCATGAGAAAATCGCGAACTTTATAATTTACTATTATTATTGAAAGTTTGATATTATTCATTTCCATAGTTTTTTACAAATATTTCTCGTAAATTTCTTTATATTTTTGCGCTACGTTTCCCCATAAAAAATTATTGTAAATAAATTCTTTCAATTTTCTTTGTTCGCTTTCGCTTCGACTCAATGCCGTTTTGATTCCCGTCGAAATTGAGTCTATTGAGTATGGATTAACGTAAATACCAAAATCCTTAAAATAATCTTTTGTGCCGCCAATCGGCGTCGTTACAATCTGAGCGCCGGCAAGAGCCGCTTCCATAGAAGCTATGCCTGGTGTTTCAAGCCACGACGGCAAAACAAAAACTTTAGCCGAAGCGTATGCGCTTGCAAGCATCTCAGACTCATGACCGAACATTCCGATATAATGAACCTGCGGATATTTTTCCAATTCCACTTTACATAATTTTCCGTAATCGCTTTCGGTATGGAACGAACCGATAATGTATGACGGATTGTCGATTTTTCCTAACGCTTTAATCAAATTCAGTCCGTTTTTACGCTCTTTCCCAAGCATTGTAACCGACAGGATTATATCACTGTCGCCATATTTTTTTTTGAAAAGTTGCGGATTCGCATTTGCAAACTTTTTATCTACACCGTTTGGCACAACCGTAATCTTTTCATCTGGAATTTTGAATAATTTTCGAATCTGTTTGAGTTCGTCGTTTGTGTTGGGTAGGATTGTTTCTGCGTTTTTCATAATCTCAGAACAGTAGTCAAAACACGATTTTGTACCGGAATCAAAATATGAAATAAATTTTGTAATTGCACGAATTCCCGCTATTTTCCATGCGGGATGGCGAGTGTAAAAAATTGATGAAACTATTTGCGGAATATTTTTTTCATAAAGCGTGCGCGAAAAACTATGCATTTCATAATTAGTTGAAAAGATATGAAAAGCTCCGATATTTTGTGGATTTATCGTCTCCCAAGGGTTGTAAATCTCGACAGGTAAACCGAGTCCTCTGCACGCTTCAAACGTTTTTCTTGCCTGTGTCGCCAATCCTCCGTTTACTATTCCTGAAGAGTACACATTCGTTAAATATATTTTTTTATCCATTCTTTGCCTTTTTTGAAAAATACTATTTGCCGTTTTATAGAAGAATACACTTAGTGCAACCAGGATAATTTCAACGGATTTTTGTTATCGCTCGCTTTTTCTATGAAAAACAACAAGTTTTATATTTCTTAAAGTATATTTGACGTTGAATAAATTGACGGAAACAATAAAACTACGCACCTTAAACAAATTTATAAATAAGGAGTCTAAGATGAAAAACATCTTCGTAATTTCAGGCGGCGGCGTCAGAGGAATTATCGCCGCAAAAGCATTGTCTCAAAGTTCCGTTAAGCCTGATTTGATAATAGGCACATCGGTCGGTGCGATATTAGGCGCTTATTTGGCTCTTGAAATAAACGGCGACATTTGTAAAATGTTCAAAGAAGCGGCAAACGTAATATTCGGTAAAAAGAAATTGTTTCCGCCAAAATATGATTTGAAAAAAACCGTATCTTACCTTAATGAAAATATATTCAAAAGCAAAAATTGTTCCGATTGCAAAGCGCCGCTTATAATCTCATCGTCGGAATTGGCCGGTGAGGCGACGATATATTTTAATTCGGATAAAAAAAGAGAAAAAGAATTAAAAGTGGCGGAGTTTATATCGCCTTCTTTTGCCGCTCCTTTTTACTTTAAGCATGTTTTAATTAAAGAGAAAAAATATGTTTTATCAGACGGCGGAGTTGGATATAACAATTTTGCAATAATGCCGGCGTTTATAGAATCGGCAAAAAGAGGGTTTTTGGGAAAAGAAGAATGCAATTTTTATGCTTTCGGGACGGGAATAGAAAAAAACGAAATAGATAAGAAATATGAAAAGCTTTCTAAAAAGGTATGGCTTGGAGACGTTTTGGAATACTTAAATGTAAAATCCGGCGGTTTCGCCCGTCAATCGTCTTTTAACGAACAGATAAACGCGGGTTTTAACATCGCAAACAATATAAAAGGAGTATCGTTTAATTATTTTGACGCTTATATTAAAAAGGATTATAAATTGGACGACATAAAAAGTATAGAGGAAATGGAAAAATTAGAAATAGAGAAAATGGAATGAAGGGGACAAAAATATAAACCATTATGAATAAAAAAATGAGGTTCAAGATGATTTGTTTCAGAAATTTTATGCACATTGCCGATTATTTTTGAAAAAAAATAACATGCTATTTGTTGTAAATTCCCCTGTGACAACAGTAAAAAGAGATTTTTGTAAAATATTGCTTCTTATCCGAATCTATCGGTTTGCGCTCAATGAAAGAATAACTATCAAAATTGCATATAATCTCTTGGCGCTTTTTGTATTTTTACAGAGTAAATTTTTTTCAAGCGTTTGTTCCACATTTTGTAGAATATAAAAATTATTTTCTGTTTGACATAGAGAGAAATCCAAAAAAGGATAAACAATGAAAAAAGTCGGTTTTGTCGGATGGCGTGGAATGGTCGGTTCTGTTCTTATGGAAAGAATGATTGCCCAAAAAGATTTTGATTCCTCGTATTCGGTTCAATTTTTTAGTACTTCTCAAGTCGGACTTCCGGCGCCGAACGTAGGCGTAGAAAGCTCAGATGTAGTTTCTGCTACAGATATAAAAGAACTATCGTCGATGGATATTATCGTTTCCTGTCAGGGTGGGGATTATACAAACGATATTTTCCCAAAACTTCGCACAAACGGGTGGAACGGATATTGGATTGACGCCGCATCAACGTTGAGAATGGATGAAAACGCGGTTATTGCGCTTGACCCTGTAAATAGAAAAGTTATAGACGCCGCTCTAAAAAACGGCAAAAAGGACTTTGTCGGAGGAAATTGTACGGTCTCGCTTATGTTAATGGCAATAGGCGGACTTTTTGAGCGGAATTTAGTCGAATGGGTGAGTTCGATGACTTATCAGGCGGCAAGCGGTGCAGGAGCAAAAAATATGCGGGAACTGCTTGCTCAAATGCAATATATAGGAAACATCGCCCAACCCTATCTCAAAACACCGTCGAGTGCGATTCTCGACTTGGACAGAGCGATATCTACGGCTATTTGTTGCGATGAAAATCCGACTCAATATTTTGGTGCGCCGCTTGCGGGAGCGTTGATTCCCTGGATAGACAAGCCCTACGAAAACGGGCAATCTAAAGAGGAATGGAAAGGGTTTGTAGAAACCAACAAGATTTTGGGAAAAGCAGCCGATAAAATTCCGGTCGATGGAACTTGCGTGAGAATCGGCGCAATGCGTTGCCACAGTCAAGGACTTACGATAAAACTCAACAAAAACGTTAGGCTTGACGAGATTGAAAGCATAATCTCATCACACAACGAATGGGTGAAATTTATTCCGAACGAAAAAGAAATTACCCTCAAAGAATTGACGCCTGCGGCGGTTAGCGGGACGTTAAATGTGCCGGTAGGACGTGTACGCAAAATGCGAATGGGCGATACGTTTTTGAACGCATTCACCGTCGGCGATCAATTGCTGTGGGGCGCAGCCGAGCCGCTTCGCAGAATGCTTAAGATTTTGCTTGAATTTTTAGGATAATTTTGCCGAATTATGCGAAGCGTTGCTGAAAAAATACTGAAAAATGCAATTTCAAACGGCGTATTTAACTGCGTCGTACTTGGAATCGTCAAAAACGGCGAAATTATTGAACCGATTGCACTTGGAATTGCAGGAAAAGGCACTCCGCAGCAATTTAAAATTTCGCAGGACAGTATTTTCGATGTCGCTTCCATAACAAAAACAGTTCCCGTTTCAACGCTTGCGCTGATTGCTTTAGACAAGAAAAAAGTATCGCTTTCGACTCCGATTACCGAACTTTTGCCTGAGTATCACAGCCCGAACAGAAAAGAAATCACTTTCAAAAACCTTTTAACTCAAACGCTGAATTTTGATTTCGCGCTTTCGGATATGAAACAGAAAGACAGCGCAGAAATTTACAGGGCGATTATGACCGCGCCGCTGAAAGTTCCGGCTGGAACTTCGTATTTTTATTGCAACGCGACATCAATAATTCTTGCGCGCGCGGTCGAGCAAATTTGGCAGAAACCGCTTGACGTTATTGCGAACGGCGAATTGTTCGTTCCGCTTGGAATGCGGGATACGCTTTTTCGTCCAAACGACGAAATTAAAAATAAAATCGTACCGACCGAAATCGACCAATGGCGCGGAAGAGTGATAAAAGGCGAAATTCACGATGAAAGTTCGTGGAAGTTGAACGAAATTATAATTCCTGGCGCAGCGGGAATTTTTTCTACGACACCGGATTTGCAGAAATACCTCAAAGAAATCTTAATTGAAGAAAAGCGGCTTTTTTCACAGGGGTTTCTTGATTTTTCGATAAAAAATCACCTTCCGCAAGGTATAAGCGACTTTGCGGCATTGGGGTTCGAACTGAATCAAGAATATATGGGAAGTTTGCGCAGTGAAAACGCATTTGGTAAAACCGGATTTACAGGCTCAGCAATTGTCGGCGACAGAGCGAAGAAAAGCGGTTTTGTGCTTTTGAGCGATTATACGTTCCCGACAAGAAAATCTAACCGTGACGCGATCAACTCGGTTCGCACAAAAATCGCCGATTTACTGTGGAGCAAATTGGCGACATAGCGAAAACTAAAAAAACATTCGCAGATTAGGGTTGAACCGTTTTTTATTTACATTTTAATAATTTTCTTCACACATGTAGATAAATATATTATTTTTAGATATGTTTTTGGATTTTAGCGGTAAACGTTTAACGAAAGGACGTATATTTATGATTAAAAAAGAGACATTATTATTTTTCTTTATTATTGCTTTGGCTGTTATTTTTGCAGGATGCAAAAATAAATCGGCTATTCCGGTTGAAACGGTAGAGCCGGAACCTCCGGCGCCGGTACAAACTTGGGACGATCCCGATACAAGTTCTTTCTCTGAAGTTGATTTGGAAGCGGAACTTGCGGAAAAAATAAAAGAAAACCTTCAGGTCGTATATTTTGAGTTGGACAAATCCGATTTAAGCGCCGAGTCGATGCAGAAAATACGTATCGCCGCAGATTTTCTTAAATCACAGCCGCAAATCAGGGTTCGTTTGGACGGACATGCGGACGAAAGAGGAACGGTCGAGTATAATTTTGCTCTGAGTGAGAAAAGAGCGTACGCCGTCCGCGACGTTCTTACACGTTACGGCATTGACGACAGAAGAATGGAAACGACTTCTTTCGGCAAAGAAAAACCGGCTAATCCTTATTGCAACGGCGAGGAAGCGTGTCATTCTCTGAACAGAAGAGTCGAATATACTATTATTAAGAAATAGACATTGATTTAAGGCGAAGACATCGGTTTTAATTACCTGTCTTCGTCCTTTTTTAACAAGGAGCGTATTGTGAAATTTTGTCGTATAATCCTTTACGGCTGTTTGTTTTTGGTTTTCATTTCATGTTCTAAAATCACAATCTTGAGAACAAAAGAGCTGACCGAGGTTCAAAATCGTGTAGATTCTTTGCGAAACGATATTTTTACGATAGACGACGCTTGGCAGGCAAGGAATGAAGAAGCCGTGTCGTATAAAATCGCGATGGAAATGATGTTGAACAGAATGAACGTAATGCTTGAGCAATTGTCCGGAAACGTTACGGAGAGTCAGGTTAAGATATCGGAAATAGATAAAAAAACCGGAATTATTTCTTCGCAAATGGCGGAAAAAGCGCGTCAAGATTCTTTACAGGAATCCATTAAGGAACAAGAAAGAATCGGTCTGTTTAATCTTGCCAAAAGTAATTATGACAGTGGAAAATTCAGCGTCGCAATAAACGATTTTAACGACTATATACAAAAATACCCTAATTCCGAAGATGCGAAAACGGCTTTATTCTGGATTGCCGAAGCGAATTTTGCAACGGAATCTTTAGATGCCGCTGAAAAAACGTTTAAACAGTATTACACGGAAAATCGCGATGAAAAAAGCGCTTGTTTGGCTTTATATAAAATGGGGCTTATTTACGAAAAGCAGCAAAAGACGAAAAGCAGGGATGCGGTTTGGGGACAGTTGAACAAGCAATGTCCAAATAGTGAAGAAGCAAAATTAGTCAAAGAAAATCAAAAAAAGTGAAAGTATAATATTATGCCGGAAATCGTAAAAAAAGTATCTCTGGCGGAAAGCACAAGAGCCGGTTACCAAATAGGCGGCGAAGCGGACTTTTATTTGACGGCGCATAACGTGTCCGACATAAAATTCGGACTTGATTTTGCGCGTGATAAAAATATTCCGTATTTCGTATTGGGCAACGGTTGTAACGTTCTTGCCAGCGATAAAGGTTTTCACGGAATTATAATTGATACGCGCAGAATTGACGAAATTATCGTTTCCGAGAATTCAATTAAAGCGGGTGCGGGCGCACATATATCTTCATTTGTACGCGAGGCGGCGCTTGCAGGCTTTGCCGGAGTTGAAGAATTGGCCGGTATTCCCGGTACAATAGGCGGCGGAATTGTAATGAACGCCGGTGCGTTTTCACAGAAAATTTCCGACAAAATTTCACAAATTTGCATATATGATTGTGACAGCGGTTTGGAACGTATCGTCTCAAAAGAAGACGTACAATTTGAGTATCGGTCGAGTATTTTTAAGAAAAAAAACTACATAATTATTTGGGCGAATTTTCTTTTTACGTTAAAAGTCGCTTATGGGGTTTTGGTATCAAGACAGAATGAAGTTTTGGAAAAACGGAAAAAAAGTCAGCCGTTGGAATACCGTTCCTGCGGCTCGGTTTTCAAAAACCCGCCGGATTCTTATGCGGGAAAACTTATTGAACAAGCCGGTCTTAAAGGGTTTTCCGTCGGCGATGCGCAGATAAGTGAAAAACACGGTAATTTTATCATAAATAAAGGTAATGCAACGGCTGAAGATATTCGAAAAATTATAGCCGAAGTAAGAAAAGTAATTGTATCCGATTTTTCAACGCAGCTTGAACCGGAATTAATTTTTTTAGGTGAATTTGATACAAAAATATAGTGAGGAATAAATGTATAAAATTGAGTGTTTTAAGTCGGGAAGAATTTCTACTAATTCTTATTTGCTCATTGAAGACGGTAATGCGGTCTTAATCGACGCTCCGCCGGATCCTTTTGATACGATTGAATATATTAAGAAAAATAAAATAAATCTGCGGGCGATATTGCTTACTCATTGTCATTTTGACCATTTTCTAGGTATTTTTAATTTTTGGGACGAAATAGATAAAAATATCCCGCTTTACTTTCATTCTGCAGAACATTTTTTAATCGCCGATGAACATATTAACGGCGGAAAATTGTTTGGGAAGAGAGCGTCATACAACGGTTCTTACATCCCGCTTGAAGAAGGAAAACTGAGTATAGGAAATTTTGTATTTGACGTTTATCATATACCTGGTCATACGCCTGGGGGGATTGTTTTTCTTATAGGTGCGGACTGTTTCTCAGGGGATTCGCTTTTTGCCGGAACGGTTGGACGAAGCGATTGGGGCTATAGCGACGGTAAAGCGCTTATAGAAAATATAAAAAGCAAACTTTTTGTTCTTTCCGATTCAACGAACGTTTTACCCGGACACGGATACTGCTCGACTATAGGCGAAGAAAAAGCGAATAATCCGTTTTTTAAATAAAAAAATGAAAGAAAATTTTGAAATTAACGAGAAAATGAAATTATTCCTCGGTTGGATTTCAGCGGAAAAGGGGCTTTCCGATAACACAAGAAAATCATATTTTTTCGATTTGGTTCGTTTTAACGGTTTCCTTAAAAATAATAATTTAAGCGAAGATACGGTTTCTTTGCAAGAATTGCAAAAACATATCGAAGACCTTCACGACATCGGATTTGCGCCTACGTCAATTCAGCGCTGTATTTCGGCTATCCGCGGATATTTCAGATTTTTATGCGATGAAAACGAATTACAGTCGGACCCTACTGAAAATTTGGACGCACCCAGAAAGCCGCGCTATCTGCCCGGCGTTTTGTGTCAAGAAGAAATAGAATTGCTTTTGGATGCGGCGTTTGAAGAAAAAAGAAGCGCGGCGATTCGCGACCGTTCAATATTAGAACTTTTGTATTCTACAGGAATGCGCGTTTCCGAGTGTATTTCAATTACGATTGACCAATTTCTTGCGAACAGCGAATATATGTTTGTCATAGGCAAAGGAAATAAGGAACGAATAGTTCCGGTCGGAGAAATTGCGCGGGAATGGGTCTTGAGATATATAGATGAAGAGCGCCCGCTTTTTTCTAAACCTGTAAGCGCAAATTATTTATTTATAAATCAAAAACGCGGGCATCCGCTTACACGAATGGCTGTTTGGAATATAATTACTCAAGCGGCTGCAAAAGCAAACATTTTAACACACATTTCTCCTCACACGATGCGGCATTCTTTTGCGACACATTTGCTTGAAGGCGGCTGTGACTTAAGAATTGTACAGGAATTTTTGGGACACTCAAGCATAACGACTACGGAAATTTATACGCATGTTTCAAGCGCATATTTGGTCGAAACACACAGATTTTTTCATCCGAGACAAAAAAAGAAATTAACGTAATTTATTTTTTCTAAAATGCGCGGAGACAAACAAAGAAAAATAAAGCGCCGAAACAAAAGTTGAAATTGCGCCTATTGAATAAGCGACTGACATCCCCCATTTTTCCATAATTATACCGCCTAAAATCAAACCTCCGCCAAGGCCTACATCCCAACATGTCAAATACGTCGAACTTGCCGCCGCTCTTCTGTTATCGGGAGATAAATTCACAAAAAGAGTATTAAAGGCGGGAAATGTGATCCCGTACCCCAAACCCATAAAAAGTCCGACTAAATAAAACAGGATTTTTATATAGATAATATTTTGGATTTTTACAAAACCTATCGCAGAAAACAAAGTAAGGACTAGCGAAACCAAAAATATACCAAATGTTATTGCCGTCGTAAGTTTACCCCTGTCTATAATTTTCCCGGAAAATATGCGCGACAAAATAAGTCCTGCCGACATAAGAGCAAAAAACAAGCCCGTTCCTTCAAGAATTCCAAGTTCTTTCCCGTATAGCGCAGAAAACGATACTATTAAACCGTAAGGATAAGACAACAAAATCAATGAAATTCCCGCATAAACTCCTTTGATTTGAAAAAACTTGTCAAACGACAGTTTCTTATTTTCGGGCGTTCTTTCTATGCGCTTTTTTTCTTTTGGCAAATGTACTTCCAAAATACATATAAACCCCGCTATACAAAGCAAAAACGCGATAATGAATATCCAAAAAAAGTCGTAAGTAGTTTCGTGAATATAGAGCCCTGCCATCGGACCCGCCGCCATTGCTATGCTGTTTGATATTCCAAAATATCCAAATCCTTCGCCGCGGCGGTTTTCGTCAACTATATCGGTAATTAACGCGTTTCCGCAAACCGATTGCGCTCCGAAAACAAATCCGTGAACGCTTCGTATGATAAGAAAGAACGCCATTCCTTCAAAAAACGGGTAAGGCAGAAAAAGCAGGGAATAAATCAAAAGAAGCAAACAATAAAGTGTTTTTCGATTAAACAGATCCGAGAAATAAGCGAAAATCGGTCGTCCGATCATTGCCGAAAACGTATAAGAAGCTAGTATTATGCCGGTATGCGATTGTAAAATCCGGTATTTTTCAATCAAAAATATCGGAAGTATCGGCAAGAGCATATAGAAACCAAAACAATTAAGGAAATTTCCTATACATGCGAAAATATAACTTCTGGTAAATAATTTTTCTTTTTGCATAACAATGAACTATTTCGGTTTTGCTTTTCCTTCTTTTTGCGTTTTGTCTTTCGCTTTTTTATTTGTATTTTGCGTTGCTTTCGTTCCTACGGCGTCTTGAACTTCTTCAGCGGATTCAGGAATTATTTCTATCGGCTCTTCCGTTTTATTTTCCATATCCGCTTTAGGCGAGTCGTCATTTTTCGGCTTTTGAACCTGTTCTTTGACATTTTTTTGGACAGCCGCTTGATTTTTTTCAGTCGAAATCTTTTTCATAGTTTCATTAGCTTTGGAAATAAATTCGCTTGCCGGATATTTTTGAATGAATTTGGTAAATTCTTCAAGAGATTTATCGGATTCGCCCAAAAGATAATAGCATATTCCTATGCGATACTGCGCGTCGTCTTCTTTGGCGGAACCTTTGAAAGAGAAAATTTTTTGGTAATATTCCAGCGCCTGCGAATAACTTTTTTGAGCAAAATAGCTTTCCGCTATCCAATAATAGGCTCTGTCCGAATACTTTCCTTTCGGAAACGAATTTAATATTTCTTTCATAAATTGACGGGTTTCATCGAAAAAATTTTTGCGGAAAGCGTCAAGTCCGCGGCTATAAAGCGAATATTCATCACCGCCGAGAGTTTCGGTAGCCGTTGAAACGGTAAATCCGCTTGGACGCGGAGCCGTCTTTTGCGCTTGTTGAACAAACGGAATGAGGCGAATATCTTTAACCTGAGAATATAAATCACGAAACGCTTCCGTTAAATATATAAGCTGAACTTCAACGTCTTCCAGGCGGGTCGCAGAAAAATCTTTTAGAAGAACATCAATTATATTTTGTTTTTTTACGATTTCTTTTTGCGCCGCTTGAATTTGAGATAATAAATTTTCTGTGTTTGTTACTATTGTTATTGCAGAGTCGGCGGTTTTTTTCACATTGGAAATTTCCTGACGAATTTCTACAAGTTCTTTTTTTGCGCCGAAAACACAAAACACAATCAAAAAAAACAAAACAAGTAATTTTTTCATATAAAACTCCAAAATGTAAGGAATTCACAGCCGTCATATAAAATAATATATGCGCAATATCGACATTATCCTAATCGCAAAAATATTTTTGCGA
>JAIRUI010000110.1 GCA_031254455.1 Chitinispirillales bacterium
ATTACGATAACATTATAATTCTAAAAGTAAACCAACTTAACAACACGTAATATAATTTCTATTACCTTATTATGTCAAGACCTTTCTCATGCTTTTTTATATAAAGAAAAAATGGAAAATATAAAAAGAAAGATAAATTATAGTTGAAACGACAAACCGCCGCCCCAAGAATCTTTCGTGAAAAACATGTCGATAGAAACCATTTTGATATTTATACCAAGTCCGCCGCTAAAATGATTTTTCCACCCAGTATAATCCAGTTGTCCGTTTTCAAATGTTTTGTAAATTTCCGGAATCCAAGCCCAGCCGAATCTGCCGCAAATTATATGATTTAATTGTAATTCGGCTCCGCTATGAACTTCCGTACGATGTTTTAATTTAGTGGATTTACGTAAATCTTTATTCATGAATCCCCAGAATCGTAAATCTAACGGAACCATAAGAAGTACTTTATTATTTGCAAAAGGAAGCGAAACATTTGCCGCCAACAAAAAATCATTGTATTTTTTGTTTAGAAAGCCGATTGTTTCTTTCTCGGAAAATTCGTAATATGTCGAATCGTAGTTGATCGTTATCACGCTTGAATCAGACGTTAAAAGAATTTCCGGCGTCAATTTCGATTGAAGGTGCGGGTTATTGGACGTCCAAGAACAACCCAAAATATTTTCAAGCGTAATTCCCCACGAAAGCACCTTTTTGGTTCCGGACTGATAAAAACCCAAATCTGTAGAAACTGCGTTGTATCTTGCTTTAACATCTCGCACAAAACTATCATAAAAATAATAATTTGCGCCGTGTGAGACCGTATCTTTTCTTATCGGCAGTAATCCGCTTTTTGGCAAACTCCCGTTGAAACCGCAGAAAGAAATATTAGCTCCGATAAAGAGCGGATCGTCTTCAAAATTGTCGTCTATCAACGAACCGTAAGATATTGTCGCTCGGTGGAATTTTCGGCTATTGTTTTCGTTCCTCAGATTGTATTCCATGCCGACGTATTTTCCTTTTCCCAATGCAAGCGAACCGCCGCCGCCGGTTTTATAAAAATCAAATTCACGGTTGCCTGAAGCGGTATATGTACCGAAAATCGATGCCTTGTTTTGCGAGAAGTAATGCCACGCCGCGGGAACTGCCGGATTAAGCGACATGCTGCTTGAATTTGTCGGAAACGCCGCTCCAGCATTGAAATACGTAGTATTTACTATTGATCCGGATTCCGATAACGACGATATAAGCGGAAACGTTTCCGAAAATGCGATAGAAATTACCGTTATTAAAATTATTGCGGTTTTTTTCATAATTCTTTCGGGTTTCTCATCCATTCAATAATTTTAATCGGCGAAATGATATAAACTTCCGGCTTGGTTTGCGCATAATCTAAAAATTCTTCAATCGCTCTTCTGCGTTCCTGTTCCGAAACTTTTACAGTCGGCTCGCTGTCGTAATCCTGCGAATAAATTCCCGTATGTCCGCCCAAAACAAACGGCGCACGGTTGCCCGAAAGCCGTAAATCAAGCGTGTATTTCATCGTAGCGAGAAACTCGTCGGCGGTCATTTGAAATTCAACCCAGCAGTTATAATCAAATCCTGTAATTTTTCCGTCGGCTTCGTTAAAATATGTTTGCAATTCGGCGTATTTTTTCCGCAAACCTTTCGCAACTCCGTATTTTTCGCATAATTCGTCCGGCGGAACGATAACGGCGCAGGCGGGAACTTCCCAAATTCCTTGATGACAGCCGACTTCTTCTATTTCCGGATTTTGCGAATGTGTGAATTTATTACCTGGGCTTCCGGAATCGAGAGTGTAAGGGAAATAAAAATTTCTTCCGTCCTGCTCGTCCTGAAAACCTTCTTCCAAAGAACAATCATAGACAAAACCCATCTTTTCCGCCGCCTTCAGCGTATTTGCGTTATAAGATAAAAACGGCGTCCTGAACGATTTAATTTCGCTCTTTGCGATTCCTATTCCCGTATTATCGCTGTCGCTTCCTTCTTCATACTTTTGAGTGAGTGTGTTTATACATTTATTCATTTCAATAAGCCATTCGTCAACGTCGAATTTTGCGCCGTCAGGGTGCGAATGCGTGTGACAGCCGATTTCACAACCCTTATCCAAAGCGTATTTCCATGATTTTTTCACCAAATGCGTCGGTTCTTCCGCTTCGTCGCTTGTAATATAAGATGAAGTAAAATAGAACGCACAGGAACAATTTGTTCCGTCGGGATTTTTTCGGTTTACAAAGGCATCAACCGCCCATTTCATTCCTTCTGTTCCTTTTTGCACGGTTAAGCCGCTTCTTTCGTTATCGTCGAATCCTATTGTTACGAATTGCGGAATGTTTTGACTTTGCAAATTTTTCGGCGGTTTTTGCGCCGGAAAGAATTTATCCATAATTACTCCTAACGATTACTTTATCGCATTTAAAATAATATTTTGTATCGATACATATTACAAAAACAAGCAAATTTCTCAGGAATGAAGTAAATTCAAAATGTAATATAAAATAGGGAGTTTTTATGAAACAAACGAATTTTTTATTTTTCTTGATTTGGATGGCATATTCGGTATTCGCTTTCGATTTTTCGTTGAAAACAAATGTCGATGCCGATGTTACGTTCAAGAACGAAACCGGCGGTTATTCGCAAACCGAAAATACGGTTGGCGGACAGGAAAAAAATGTTTCTATAAACTGGATAAACTCGCAGATGAACGTAAAAATTTCGGTAATATCCAAAAACGGTCGATACAACGATACCGCTTTTACGGCAAAACTTAAGGAGTACCCGGTAAATTTTCCGGCGTGGGATAAGAACAAATCATATCCGATACAATATACAAAAGTCTCGCATAACGGGAAAAACTGGAGAAACGAATGGTACGCAAATGCAGGCGCGGAGCCGGGAAAGGATGACGTTTGGAAGGAAATTGACGAAGAATTACCGATTTTGGTAAATATAAATCTTTCTGCCAAACCGCTTCCGACAGATACCGCGTTTATTCCGGTTTATTCGGAAAATGATGTCGTTATCGACATTAGAGGAGAAAATAATTATAATAAAAGAGTCGAACTCAAAGCAAAAGAGCGCGATACGCTTATTTTACCGCTTGGAGCGGTAGAAAATGGAAACGCTATAAAAAATAACTCTGCAAACAAGAAAATTTCATCGGCAAGATTAATTTCCCAGCAGGGTAGGCACTTTCTTTCGCTTTCGCCAAACGATTACAAAAACGGCGAAATTAGAGTTGTCGGAATTAACGGAAGAGTAATTTCAGCCGACAAATTGACCGGAATTAACCAAACGAGCGTAACCGTTTCAAACGTTGCCGCCGGCGTTTATTTGCTCAATGTTAAAGGTGCAGGGGGGGGGAGAGGAACTGATTTTACCGGTAAAATTATGCACAACGGCGGTGATTTACGTATTGCCGCGTCGTTTAACGGACAGTTTGAAGTCGGCGGACTTGTAAATTCAAGAACGATGATATCTGTAGAAACAAGAGGGAGTGGAGTTGATTTTACATTATCGGTTATTGCTACAAATTTGGGCGCAAAAAATATTTCGATAAGCGCGTTTGGCGGAATGAATTCGGCAGTGTACATCTCCTTTCTTAGTGAAAATTTCTCGCAATTGATGGATGAAAACAAATACAACGAGTTTTTCCCGAACAGGTATGGGCTTGGTTACGGGAATTATATAAACAATCCGCTTCCGAGCGATCCGTCGCAAATTCTGAAATTACAGTCCGATGGCGATTACGACTTTTTTACGTACAATTCGTTGTTAAAAGCGATTGATTCTTTAGGACAGATAGAATTTGATTTGGAATGGGCTTGCGATAATAACGGAATGCCGATGGGCGGGTATCAAAAAATCGAATGGACTAATAAAAAAACCGGCGTAAAGAGAACATTTAAGATGCCTGCCGATTATGACGATTGGGAAACAAAAATAAAAGTCGGTAAAATTGATTACGCCGCATTTTGCGGCGAGGGGAGTTTGAGTGTAAGAAAACAGGAGCTTGCGGCGTTTTTGGGGAATATTTCACACGAAACGACCGGCGGCGGTTCTGAAGAAAAGACGAAAACTTGGGGCTTATATTGGCGTGAAGAAGTTGCTTGGCAAAATGGCGGCAATTCGCTTGGTTATATTGACGGGGGAAACAAAAGTTATCCCCCTGCGCCGGGAAAATCGTATCACGGCAGAGGTCCCATACAAATTTCTTGGAATTACAATTACGGACAGTTGAGTGAATTTTTATACGGCGACAAACAAATTTTACTTGACAATCCAGACGCTATTTGTCCCAAAAAACCGGAAGACGCTACGTTGGCGTTTATGTCAGCTGTTTGGTTTTGGATGACACCGCAAGTACCGAAACCGAGTTGTCATCAGGTATATGCAGGAACGTGGAACCCAAGCGGCGAAGACATCGCCAAAGGACGTGATAAATCAAAATTCGGTATGGCGATTTTTATTATAAACGGCGGTTTGGAATGCAATGGAATCACTTCAAGCGATTACAGAGTTGTCGACAGAATAGATTTTTACAAACGGTATATAAAAGCGCTTGGCGAAACACCCGAAGGCAAGTGTGATTGTGACAATATGAAATGAAAATGCGAAAGGAGTTACATGATGGGTACCACGGAAGAAAAAATTAAAGAAGCGATTGAAGGAGTTCGTCCTCATTTGCAGGCGGACGGCGGGGATGTGCGTTTCGTATCGTATGAAAACGGGGTTGTAGGCGTTGAACTTCAGGGACGCTGCGGCTGTTGTCCGATGGCGAAAATGACGTTAAAAAACGGAGTGGAAGCGGCGATTCGCGAAGTCGTTCCGGAAATAGTCGAGGTTATCGAAGTATAAAAAGGAACGGAGATTTTCAGGGCGAGAACTAAATCTCGCCCTGAACGAAAACAATTACGTAGTCAGATTTTAATCTTTTGTTTCAATACCGACACGCCCGCCTGCTTGACGTTCAGAATAAACATTCCATTGCCAAGATTATCTGTTTTCAGTCTGGTGGCATTTACGCCGTGTGTTGCGTTTATGTTTACATTGCCTACAAGACGTCCCTGAATGTTGTAAAGTTCGGCGACGTATTCTCCCGCTTTCAGATTTACGTTTATCTGTCCGTTCTCTATACCGGCAAAGGAAATTGAAACTATTTTGTTCGCCGCAACTCTGTTCATAATATAAACTTCACTGCCGATTGCCGCCACGTCAAAGTTTTTCCAGACATTCGTCGTCTGGTACAAACCAAGCGCTTCAGCCGAAACATACAGCTTAACATTCGACATATTTACATCTTTGAACGCTTCCGAAACTATTGTTTGCGGCATCGGCGCTCTATTGGTAATTTTAGTTAAACCTTCCCAGCCCCAAAAAGCGGTACTGCCAATTTCGGTAACGGATGCGGGAATATCAAGTTCTTTAATATTACGGCACCACAAAAAAGTATTGCCAGGTATATTTGTTACTCCGTCCCCTATATTAAGTTGTGTTAAATTGTAAGAGCCCTTAAATAACCCTTCGTCAGTCCGCTCCTCGTAGTCGTCATAAGTATAATCGGCGTTAATACAGTTGTAATTAAACGAAGTCAAATTATTGCAATAATAAAATGCGCCGACGCCGATTGAAGGTACGTTTGCACCCAAAGTCACACTGCTGAATCCGCAGCGACCGAAAGCTTCCATACCTATTGTTGCATTAGGAACGGTTAATGTTCCGGTTAATTTGCCGCAAGAAAAAAATGCGCCGGCGTAGATTTGGCTGACCGATTCGGGAATGATTAAATCTCCCGCTAGTCTTTTGCAGCCGTTAAACGCCAATTTACCTATAGTCTCCACAGAGCTGCCCAAGGTAAGTTTAGTCAACAGACTGCATGCGGTAAAAGCGTTGTCGTCTATTAATGTAACGGAATTTGGAATAATAAGTTCTCCTGCTAAAAAGTCGCAATTGTTGAAAGCCATTCTGCCGATTGTTTCGACGGAGTTTGGAAGAATTAATCCTTCAATAAACCTGCAATTATAGAAAGCGCTTGCGCCGATTGACTTAACCGACTTTCCGATATTCACAACAAATGTATATGAATGTTCGTAAAAAGCGGCGCTGCCGATGGAAGTTACCTCGTCTCCTATTTCTATTACGGCAATTTGTGTTTTATACTGCGCCCATGGGGCTGCATGAGAACCAGTTTCGCCGTAATTTGGCATATCTCCCTCTCCAGTAATGGTAAGTACGCTGTTTTGAATTTGCCACGTAAGCGGACCGGCTTGGAAAGGTCCGATTTTTGAATTTTGCCCGAACACACAAATTACGGCGACGGCAAGAATCGCCGCTGTTTTTAGAAACAGTTGCTTGTTTTGCATAGAAACTTCCTTTGTTTTTATTATTTTGAAATCATGTAACCGAAGACCGAAGACCGAAGACCGAAGACCGAAGACCGAAGACCGAAGACCGAAGACCGAAGACCGAAGACCGAAGACCGAAGACCGAAGACCGAAGACCGAAGACCGAAGACCGAA
>JAIRUI010000111.1 GCA_031254455.1 Chitinispirillales bacterium
AAGGACAGCGTTCAAAAGGCGAAAGCGGGTAAAGAAGCGATGGGACGTTTACACGAAGCGGTTATAGAAATTCAAAATTCCGGTAACGAAACGGCAAAAATTCTCAAAGATATTGACGAGATAGCTTTCCAAACGAATCTTTTGGCTCTTAACGCCGCCGTAGAAGCGGCAAGAGCGGGCGAAGCGGGTAAAGGGTTTGCGGTAGTTGCCGAAGAGGTGAGAAATCTCGCACAAAGAAGCGCCGAAAGCGCAAAGAAGACGGCGCAGCTTATCGAAGGTTCACAGACGAGTAGTTCCAGAGGAGTCGGTTTAGCCGAAGAAACGTCGGAAGCGATAGGAAAAATAGCGGAAGTGTCGAATAAAATCGCGCTTATAGTCGATGAGATAACGACCGCCGCCGAAGAGCAGTCGCGAGGCGTTTCACAGGTAAATTCGGCGATAGGGGATATGGATCAGATAACGCAATCGAACGCCGCCGGTTCTGAAGAGTTGGCCGCAAGTTCTCAGGAATTGAATTCTCAATCGCTTGTAATGAACGGTTTGATGGGTGATTTGGTCGGAGTGGTGAGCGGCGAAGCGGCGAAAGCCGAAAGATTGAGACGTCATAACACGATGGTAATTGAGAGACAAACGCGGCGTATAAAGAGAATATCGTCCGCTAAGACTTTAGCGGCAAAACCGTCACGCTCACAAACGCTTATTCCGTTTGACGACGATAATAATTTTGGAGATTAATAAACAATTTTTTGCTTAAAATCTCAAAAGCAGGCTTGGGAAGCCAAGTCTGCTTTTTATCTCAATATTGCCATTTTCCAAAATAAAATTTTTTCCTTTGAGCCGATTTTTGCAGATAAGCGGCAACGATAAACCGCCGAACCGAAACGCGATAAATCGTTGAGCGTGAATTCGTTTACCCCTTGTGAAAGCAGTAAATTACCGGATTCAAATACTTTTTGCCCTTGCATCGTATAAATTGAAAGTGTGGCGGAATTTGCCGCGTTTCCTAATTTGTAGCGGAATGTCACCGACGCGTTTGAGTTTTTTGCAATTTTTAAGGGATTGGGATACGAATAAAAATACTCTATTTCGTCATCGGTCTTTGTTTTTTGTTCGCCGATGTCTTTTGCCGAGAAAGTTCTTTGAGCGTTCATTCCTACCATATTCGTTTGTTTTGAATCGTCAAAAATATTTTTATCAAGTTTGTAACAATAAAGCATTCCGTTATCCGAGATTGCAATTAGATTAAGCGTATCTTTGCCGTCAATATCGTCAATCACGACGCCTTGTGAAAGCGGATGACCGACGCTTATTGTCCAATTCGACGACTTTGAATTTCTTTCACTACGCATATCAATAAGTCCGCCGGGAGCGTAATACGGAAAAATCAGCGAGTCGTTTAAATAACGCAGCGAATCGATAAATCCTTTTGAAAATCCTGTAATCGAGTCGAGTTTTTTGTCTATATCCTCAAAATAAACCGTTCCTTTTACAGTGTCGATTTTTGTCGCTTTTGTTTGATAGTAACTTTTGTTGTTACCGGTCGCCGTTGTGAAAAACACGAATTTTTCTCCGGATTTCGCCGAAACCGCCGCCGGAGCCGCTAAAACCGATTTTCGTATAGACCACTCTGCTCTGTCCAAAAATTTGGGATAATTCTGAAACAAATTTCCTTTGTTGTCAAAAGCGTAAATTCCGTTTGTTCCGGAAACCAAAAGTTCCATCGTTCCGTCGCCGTCCAAATCAGCCATCGACAAATGACTTTCGTTGTCGGGAATATTTTCGCGTTCGGTTTCGTCTCTGAAAATCCCCGCCCAGTCTATTGGATAATTTCTCTGATTTGCGTTAAGTTTAATTTCTTTACCGTCAAAAATAAGATACCATAAACCCTGCTTGTTATCGGCGATAATAATGTCGCTTCCGTTTGTAAAAATCTTGAACGGTGGAAATTTTTTAATTTTCGCCGTTTCAAAAACATCAAATTCCGCCAAAATTTTGTCCGTACCGATAACCGCTACGACACCGTTTTTCGATACCGTCGCCGCTAAATTTTTGTCGAATTTTGCAACCGCCGTAATTGCGGAATTGTCAACGCTTTTACTTTCACCGATGATATTCGTTTGACGTCCAAAAATCAATTTCCCGTCGTTTGCGCCGAAAACCCATACGTTATCGTCGCTGTCGAGTTCCGTTATATGCGATGAAATATCGGCGTCGGAGATTTCCGATTTCACAAATAGTCCGCCTACGCCGTTATAAACCGCTATTTTATTTTTGCAGGGAATCATTAAACCGTTTCCCGTAAAGGTCGGCATGTTGACCGCGTCTATGCTGTCTTGGTAAATTATATCCCCGTTTTGCGAAACTATCGACAAGCGCCCTTTTTTATCTAAAACCACTATCTCTTTTCCCCCTTTTTTGGTTATGTCTGCAGTCAAAAGCGGGTAGAAATTGCCGACATTTTGCGTGAAATCTCCGCCGATATTCACCGGAAAGTTTTCTTTGGGAGCGATCTCGTTTTTTTCCAAGTCAACGGTCATCAAAATTATCGAATCGCTGTAATTTATGACCGAATATTCATCAAATTTTGTATTCTGAGTTTTGGAATAGTAATATCTTTCCGGCATAGAGATGTTTGCGTACTCCGAATTCATAAATTTCAAATCCAAAAACGAATTTCCGCCGTCGTTAGCGGTAGTCGTCGGTGAATCTGGTGTGGGTTTTTTAGAATTTATCTGTGAAATCACTTGATTTCCGTTTTTGAAAACGTTTGTATGCGGAAACACGTCGGCGGCGCTTCCGTAGTCGTATGCCGAATAACCCAGCACGTCCGTAAATTCCACTCCTATATCTGTAATACCGTCAGCTTCCACCAAATTTACCGCCCGATACGACGAATCGCTGTTGAGCATATTGAATTCAAGCCGGTTTTTAATCAATTTTTCATCAATATGCCACAAACAAACACCGGAAGCGGGAATCCCTATGTCGCGGCTTTTTACTTTCATTATAACTCCGCGATTAGAAATCGAGTCGGCGTTTTTCTCCAAATTTACATAGAATCCTCCCGATGAAACGTACCGTTCGTTTTTTATTGTGTCGTAAGAAAACAAGTCTCTGCCGGAAAGATTTCGCTGACGGTTTTCCGCAAGATAATATTCGGTATTATTTATCGGAATCAAAAAAAGCGTGCTGTCGCGTTTTGGCGAAAACGCTTTCACCGAATAAGTTTTACCGTCCGGTTTTGCATGAATCGGCGTATCCCAGCCCATAAACGAGCGGACAAACGCGCTTGGATTTGGCGGGATGAAACCTTGTGCGGCGGAGTATCCGGCAAAATCCATTATTCCGAAACTTCCTATACCCGAAATTCCGCTGCTTGTCGAGTACAAGTCCGGAATACCAAGTTGCCGTGCAAATTGATTAACCAAGATTCCGTTAATTCCCCAATTAAGCGAGTCCTGATTCGCCGTTTCGCTTAGCATCATCAACTCACTCAAAATCAATTTTGAAGAATCTTTGCCAAAAATTTTTACGCCCGTTTTTTTTGATTTCTCGTCTTTTTCTACGGAATTTCCAAAAATATTTTCGTGCGGTTTATTAAAATACCTAAACATTTCTTCGTTGATAAACGCGTCGGTCAGATCGTTTGGACTGTTCGCGTTTGAAATTCCGTTCAACCCGCCGTCTGTGAGCGCACTTGAGCCCGCATGAATGAGCAGAATAAAGACTTTGATTTTTTTTGACGAATTTTCGTCTATTTTGTAAATAATTCCTTTATCGTCCATCTGCAAGTCGTTGAAAGGACTTCTTACGAATTTACTGGTGTCCGCCAAAACAATCGCTTCTGCGACAAAAGTCATCATTGCACGGCTGATTCTCAAATAGAAGTTGTCGTAAGTTTCGTCTTTTCTCTTTGCGCCGGGTGAATAGAGCGCCATTTCTTTACCGAGTTTATACGCTCCAAAAGGTCCTTGGGGAAATATCTTGAAACCGATTTTTATATTACTCTTGGATACATCCGAGAAATAGTTTCTCAGAGCTGTCAAATGGTGGTCGAAGTAAGTCGAATCGTGCGGAATTTTATCATATTTATATGTATTTTTGTCATCGTACCAACGAAATTCTTTTGCATCGTTCGATGAAAAAACTCCGTTTGAAGCGACTTTGTGAGTATCGAAATCTTTTCTCATAAACAAACCGTTTCCGGTAGTGTTGTTTACGGAATCCGCCTTAAATTCTACGCGAATAGCGTAAATTTCTACAGAGTCGCTTTGTGAGGTACGAACGTAATCGTAAGAGTATGGCGAAAAACTTTTTGCTCCGCGAATTTCCGAACGTTTTGCAACTTGATGAAAAAAGTCGATTCCTCGCAAATCTTGAGCGACAGCCGCTATTACGAAAACTATAATTATTGTAATTATTTTTCTCAAGTATATTTTCCTTCTTGCTTTTTTGTTTGAGGTTAAAATACTAAATTTCATAACACTATTATTTGACAAATATTATTTTGCGATTAAATTTGTTGAACGTAAAAGGAGCGAAATGCTGCAGGAAATAAGGACGATATTGGAAAAAATCGGCGAAAATCCCGACCGAGAAGGACTTTTGGATACCCCGAAACGCGTTGAAAAAGCGCTTGAACATATTTTAGGCGGCTACAAAATAAATCCGTTGGAAATACTTGAAAAAGCGGTTTTCTCAGAAAACGCAGATGAAATGATAATCGTAAAAAATATTGAAATTTATTCTATGTGTGAGCATCATTTACTGCCTTTTTTCGGGAAATGCCATATCGGATATATTCCGCAGGGCAAAATTTACGGAGTGAGCAAATTGGCGCGTGTCGCTGACGCTTTTGCCAGACGCTTACAGGTTCAGGAGCGGCTTACCCAGCAGATTGCCGAAGCGATTATGAAGCCGGTCAATGCCGACGGCGTGGGGGTAATTATTGAGGCGAAACATATGTGCATGATGATGCGCGGCGTAGAAAAACAAGACAGCGTTATGACAACGAGCTCAATGCTTGGAAGTTTTAGAAGCGATCCGAAAACCCGTGAAGAATTTCTAAATTTGGTATCTGCAAAATGACCGACGACAGAATTATAGCCATTGAAACGCGGATTGCGTTTTACGAGAAAACAGTTGAAGAATTGAGTGCAATCGTTTATAAACAGCAAAAAGAAATAGAGTTTTTACGATTAGAATTAAATGATCTTAAAAATTTTGCGGCGTCTCAAAATTTTGTTTTGAAAGATATTAAAGACGAAACTTTGCCGCCGCATTACTGAGGTCGGAGAGGCTATGACGGGACTGTTTGCGGGATTATACGGCTGCGACGCCGCGATTTCGTAAATTTACAAAAAACAACAATAAATACGGCGTTCGTCAAAGTTTTTTAGTATATTCATAACAAAGTATAAAATCGTTAATATCTGAAAGGAGTGACAGTATGCCGCACATCGTGATTAAAACAATAAGCGGTCCGTCGAAAGCGCAGATTAAGGAAGCGGCGCAGCAAATCAGCGCCGTTGTGAATAAAACTATGGGTAAGCCGGAAAAGTACATATCCGTATCGGTGGAGGAATATTCTTTCGGCGAATGGGAAAGCGTTTACAACGAGTTCGTTAAGGACAAAGATAACGTTGTCGTCAAACCGGGTTATACCGACCCGAAAACTTTTTCGTAAGAAACGCGCAAAATACAAAATGTTATTTTCTTTGGGAAAGTTAAAGGTTTTTTGTAGAAATGGGTAAAAAATCACCGAGAGAAACGACAATGCGCGGTCTTGCGCTTTTGGCTGTCTTGATAGTGTTATGTCTTTTTTTGAGCAAAATCGACATGCTCATAGGTTATGCCGAAGCGATTTTTTCGGCGGATTCGTTTTCGTCTTCCGACAACGCCGCAATGACGGCTACCGATTCCCTGCGAAACGAATATTACAATCTTATAGCCGGATTTTGGGAACATTCAAGCGATAACCTGTACGATAGAATCGAACTAAAAGACAATGGGATAATTTGGCAATATACGGAAAAAACATTTGCGTTTCCGTATAATTTGTCAAAAAAAATAACGCGGGTTTCTACAAGTTTTTTGTCACCTATGAGATTTGGCGCAAACAATTACGCTATGTCTAATTTGCGAATCATTCGTGAAACATGGTTTATGCCGGATACATGTTACGGCAAAAATTTTTATGACGTTGTTGCAAATACTTACTTTTCAAACGATACGCTCATTTTTGACAGCATTCCATATACGCGCTATACCGGCGGATTACAGGAGTTTTTCCCATACGGCGCATTGGCTTTAGTGGATGATATAAGGGTACGATCTTGTAACAAATTAAATCCTTTAGCCGACTGGCTTCGAGAAAATCTTGCGTATAGTTTTGACGGACGCGAAATTCCGTTTGACGCACTGAAATTTGAACAGGAGTTATTGCTGAAAAAGTATTATATTCCGTATTGTTTAAGCAGAATTGAGAGTGCAATGATGTTTGAACAAGCGTATAATTTGGACTTAAAAGTCATAATTTCACCAAACGGTTCGGTCGAAGATTGCATTGTAAAGGGCAAAGATTTTATTTCTGCGCCGAGTAAAAAATCAATTGTAAACGAAGTGAAAAAATGGAAATTTCCAAGCGACGGACAAAATTCCGACACTATCGCTTTTAAAGGAAAGTTCATAAAAAAGCAATAATACCGAAACCGTTCATAGAAAATAATTTTTTGAGATTTGTCTCTTTGAGGCGTTGGACGAGGACTTTTCTTCGCCTTTTTTGTTTTGCGGCAAATAGTATATTGTGGCAAAAGAAGGATAAAAATGAGTATAACCGCATCGCAAAGATTTCGCCTGGGGGTTTTTGTCATTATTGCAGTAACTGTAATATTTGTCCTTTTAATTATCAGTATAGGCATAAAATTTTCAGAAAAAACAGTAAACTATTATTCGGAATTTTCCGGCGAATCGCTTTCGGGATTGACAAAAGGAATGGACGTAAAATTTCGCGGAATACCCGTAGGTAAAGTTTCTGCAATAAATTACAATCCGAAAGATTTAAGCAAAGTTAAAGTGGAATTTGAAGTTGAGAAAAAATTCCCGATGAAAGAGGACATGTTTGTAGAAACAGGATTAAGCGGGATTACCGGATTGAAGTATATTGAGATTATGGGCGGGACGAATGAATCCGCTGTTTTGCCGCCGAATTCTCTTATTGCGTCTCGTCCGTCATTGATGGGAACTATCGCCGAAAGGGCAGAAACGATTCTTGAAAACATAGAAGAACTCCTTAAAAATTTAAATACCGTAGTCAATAGAGATTCACTTGCGGATTTATTTTTGACTTTTAGAAATATGAGAGAATTTACAGACAATATAAATAGCGTCGGCGGAAATTTGATTCTACGGGTGGATTCAATAACTATAGCGCTAAATAATATGTCTAGAAATATTGATATGGTTGTCAGCGATTTTTCCGAAAACGGACGGTTGCCGAATATTATGGCGAATATTGATTCGACAATTATTTCTTTGCGTAATTTATCCCAAAATTTCGGATTAACTTTTATGCAAAGCCGTGAGGATTTAGGTTCTACGCTTGAAGATTTACGGCAAACAATGGAAAACGTAAACGAACTTTCGGCTATGCTGTTAGACAATCCGTCGCTTTTGTTATATGGGAATCATCAAAAGAAAAGGAAAACGAAGTGAAGAAAATTATAATTATTGCGGTAATTGCAATTTCTCTGATTTTTATGTTTAGTTGTGCAAGACCGCTTGCAAAACAATATTATTTGTTGAATTACACTTATGATAACTTGCAAAATCGCAAATCCGAAACTCCTTACGGAAAGATAATACGACTGCGTCCTTTCGGTATTGAGAAAGTATATGCGAAGCCGGGAATCGTATATCGTGAAAGTCCTTACAAATTAAATTATTATAACGACCATTTATGGGCTGTTCGTCCTGTTGACATGATAAGCGATTTGATATTCAACCATATTGAAAGGGTAAATTTAGTAAAAACCGTAGTGCGCCGTCTTGACGAAACGGTAGCGCCGGACTATGAACTTTCAGGAACGATTTTAGCTATTGAAGAATACGATAGCGACGAACTTTGGTATGCACATCTGAAAATTTCTGTAGTTTTGACCGATTTTAACGCGAGAACGACAGTTTATAGCAGAATTTTTGACCAGACTAGAAAAGTTGAGACGCATAATCCGATTTCTGTAGTAAAAACACTTTCCGAAATTATGGACTACACCGCTTCCATGCTTATGATAGACTTGGACAATTTCTTTTACGAACAGACAAAAAACAAAAACGATGATGATTAATATTTTCGCTAAAATTATTTTTGTTCAATCAATGTGTTGAGATTCTTAACGCTCTCTTCTACAAAACATGTGTTCTCGTATTCTAAAACAGCATATTCAACTGAAACATTAAAGCGCTTAATACACTCAAATATATTCGAATAAGCGACGATTCCTTTTCCTACGGCGCACCAGTTTTCGCGATTTTGACAAGGTGAAACGGAGTCTATCATATGCATAATTATTTTTTGATTCGTAAATTCTCGAATTAGCAGTTTTGACAAAAAATTCGGATGAAAGTTTATAAATTGTTCAACAAACAGACGCGGGAAATCCAACACGGGAATCGCCGGAATATTTTTTTGTATAATTCTGTCAAAAAACGACAAGTATTTTTTTATATTATTTATTAAACCGCTTTTGGTTTTATTCTGATAATAGTTTTCTATGCACGGTATAATAGAGAAGCTTGCGAGTGTTTCGCAATCGTCAACCATAACGTTAACGTCATTGTTTTCATCAAAATGAAAAATACAATATTTACTGTTTCCCGAAATAAAAATTTCGGACAGCGCCGTACAATGTTCTTTATTTCTTGAGACGTTTCCTGTGTATAAAGGTGAATGGCAAAGAATTTTTATTGATTTTTTTTCGCATAATTCTCGAATTTTATGAATTGTTTTTTCATTTTTTTGAATATTTTCGCTCATGTAGAACTGAATAGCGGGAATTTTTTTTTCTTCTGCGTAAGAAATCGTTAAAAAAGGATTAAAATTACTTTGTGAAAATAAAGATGTGGCGACAGCGATGTTCATAATGTATTTTCTCCTTAATGTGAGCTTAAAATATTATTATGTGTAAGAAGGATGCGGGCAAAGGCTTTGTGCGAGACGTGGAAACCGTTGTTTAATACGATTGACTTCTTAGCGTGGAAGCATTATGGAATTGAAAGAAACGATGTTGAAATTTGAGATTCTCAAACGGCAAGAAAATTGATTTGACAGGAATAAATCTGAAATTAAAATTCAATGAGAGTCGTTTAATAGGACGGCGGTTTTGGAATTTGAAATTGTAAAGAAATTAAATTTGTTTGACAAATTCGGGAGATTAAAAAAATGACTCCGAAAACATTGGTTCAAGTGTTATGTAAAATTGACGACGAACAGAAAATGCAGTCGTTTTTGAGGGAAATTTTAACAGAAGCGGAATATAGAGATATTTTGGGGAGATGGGAATTAATGCTTCGGCTAAAAAATGGGCAGACGCACAGAAAAATCGCCGCTGATTTACAGATGAGTTTATGTAAAATTACGCGTGGAAATAGAATTTTGAAAAACGAAAGTTCCGTTACGAATAATTTGCTGGAAGGGGAAAAATGTCCAAAAAAGGTAAAGTTGTAATTTTTTCAGCGGCAAGCGGCGCGGGTAAAACTACGATTTTGAATGAAATTAGAAAAAAAATGCCGCAACTTGTCTATTCAATTTCGGCAACTACCAGAGAACCGCGAGGAAACGAGAAAAACGGAGTAGATTATTTTTTTATGAATAAAAAAGATTTTATCGTTCAAAAAGACGATAACGGATTTGTTGAATGGGCGCAAGTACATGGAAATTATTACGGAACGCCGCGTGATTTTATTGATAAAAATTTGAATGAAAATAAAATTGTGGTTATGGATATCGATGTGCAAGGTAAAATTCTTTTGGATAAACAATATCCCGAAAATATAATCGGAATATTTATTGAGGCGCCGTCTTTTGAGGAACTAGAAACAAGATTACGCAAAAGAGCGAGCGACACAGAAGAATGTATAAAGATTCGTTTAAAAAACGCAGAAAAAGAAAAAGAAATTGCAGTTTCGCAAGGGAAATATAATTATTTTATAGTTAACGAAAATCTTGACGAAACCGTAGATAAAGTTTTTACAATTTTGTTGTCTATAAGTAAAATATAAAGGAAGTAACCGTGTTTGGTAGCGAAGTTCCGAAAAGAATTGCAAATTTTGAGATAATACGTGAAATCGGCCGCGGCGGGATGGGAATGGTTTATCTTGCCAAGCAAGTGCCTATCGGTCGAGAAATCGCGATGAAAATTCTTCCGGCGCAAGGCGACAATAGTTCGGAAGAATATAAAGAAGCGATGGGGCGTTTCAAATCGGAAGCGATGACCGTTTCTAAGCTAGAACACGAAAACATAGTTAGGCTTTATGATTACGGTTTTGCAAAAGGTATGCATTATTTGGCTATGCAATATATTAACGGATACTCGCTTTATGATATTATCCAAAAACGAAAACCGCTGCCGATTGAAACCGTAATCGAATACGCGAAACAAATTTGCCGCGGACTTAATTATGCCGACCAAAAAGGAGTGATTCATAGAGACATAAAGCCGCAGAATATTTTAGTTTCCAAAGAAGACGGTAAGTGCCGTATTGTAGATTTTGGGATAGCAAAATTTAAAAGAGACGGACGCAGAACGATGGTAGGAATAGCTATCGGGACTCCAGAATACATGTCCCCAGAGCAGGCTGAAGGGAAAAATCTTGACCATCAAACCGATGTGTATTCTTTAGGGATATTGATTTACGAAATGTGTACGGGAAATCCGCCGTTTTATGGAGGAGATCCGGTAGGCATTGCATATCGTCAGGTTAATGAGCAGCCCAAAAACCCTTCAAAACTGCGCCATGACATTCCGGTGCGTTTGGAACTGATTATATTAAAGGCGATTAAAAAAAACAAAAACGAAAGATATAGAAATACCGGTGAAATCTTAAAAGACCTTGATACTGTGATATCCGAAGGTAAAGACAGTATTTTTGATGATTACGAAATTAAGGCGTCTGCGAAATATTCTTTCAGAAATGATGTTTTGGGCGGCGGCTATGATTCAATGTCGGATGTTTATGACAGAAACGGCGACAATGGGAATGTTCGCGGGTTTGTCGGTAATAACCAAACGACGATTCTAATTTGGATGATCGCTTTAGTATCCTCGTTGTTTGGAGCGATTGTTATTCTTTTAGTTATTTTACTGCAGCAAGTAAGATAAAGATTTTCATTTCTTATCTACGTATGACGGAACAAGCAATCTCAGTTCTTCGCTTGACGCGTTTTTGTCGCCCGACTGATTTACGGTTATGGTTTCGTCAATTTTTGCTGTAGTTAACGAGCGAATAAGCGTTGCTTTTGCAGTAAATTTCAGCGTACCCATATCAAGCGGATCGGTTTCATCGATGGGCGGAGTATGCGAAATATCGCCGACCGTGTATTTGAAATACTTTGAATCCGGAACTTTCAGTCCGATTTTCGCCCAGTTTGCTGAATCGGCGGGCGACCCGTCGGATGTTAATTCCAAGTACCTTCCGTTCACAATTCTATACGATTCCTCGCCTCCGACAATGGCGTTAAGTGTTTGCGGCGCTTCCGCCGCTTTTATTTTGTCGGCGGCGCGCTGAAATTTAGGCATTGCGAAACTCGCCAAAACCCCTATGACGACAACGACAATCATAAGCTCTACAAGCGTAAACCCATTTTTTCTCATTTTTATCCTCCTCAGGCGTCCCATATTACGATAATACAAATATATTTAATTTTTTCAACAATTTCCGTATTATTTTATAAAAATTTTTATATTTTATAATTTTTTACATTGAACAAAAATTATTTTGATATTATTTTTTAGAGAGGAATTGCCGTGCAAGAAGTTAATGATGAGAATTTTCAGAGCGAGGTTATCGATTCAAAAGTTCCCGTTTTGGTTGATTTTTGGGCGCAGTGGTGCGGTCCATGCAGAATGCTGGGACCAATTATGGACGAGATTGCCGATTTGGCTCAAGGTAAATTTAAAATTGTGAAAGTTAATGTAGATGAAAGTCCGATATCCGCAGAGAAATACGGTATATCGGCGGTACCGACGACTATTCTGTTTGAGAACGGAAACGTGACACAGACAAAAACGGGATTACTCCCGAAAAACGAATATCTGAAAATTTTGGGTTTGTAATTTATAAAATAGAGAAATTTTAACATAGCAGGAGGAGAATATGGCGATTTTTTTTACATCGGAAAGTGTTTCACAAGGACATCCCGACAAAGTTGCCGATCAAATTTCGGACGCGATTCTTGATGCGCATCTCGCTCAAGATCCAAACGCGCGCGTGGCGTGCGAGACGCTTGTAACTACTGGAATTACCATAGTAAGCGGAGAAGTTACTTCAAGAGCGGTAATTAATGTTACCGATATAGTTCGTAATACTATTAAAGAAATCGGATATACCGACCCAAATATCGGTTTTGATTATAAGAACAGCGCGGTATTGAATCAAATAGGAACGCAGTCGCCTGATATTTCACAAGGCGTTACCGAAGGTCAGGGTTTACACAAGGAGCAGGGAGCGGGCGACCAAGGGATTATGTTTGGTTATGCGACGAATGAGACGAAAGAACTTATGCCTCTATCGATACATTTAGCGCATCGATTGATTGAGAAAGTTACGGAACTTCGCGAAAACGGTACGCTTGCCTGGCTTCGTCCGGATTCAAAATCTCAGGTTACGGTAGAGTATGAAAACGATTATCACACAATTAAGAGAATTGAAGCGGTCGTAATTTCTACGCAGCATACAAATGACGTATCGCACAGCACAATCGAAAAAGAGATGATAGAAAAGGTAATTAAAGTAATTATTCCCGAAAAATATTTAGACGAAAACACGAAATATCACGTTAATCCTACGGGAAGATTTGTTGTCGGCGGACCGCACGGCGATACCGGACTTACAGGAAGAAAAATCATCGTGGATTCTTACGGCGGACACGGTGCGCACGGCGGCGGCGCATTCAGTGGAAAAGACCCGTCCAAGGTGGACAGATCCGCTGCATACGCGGGGCGTTGGGTGGCAAAAAATATCATTGCCGCCGGATTGGCGCAAAAAGTTAAGATTCAGTTGGCGTATGCGATAGGCGTTGCGCAGCCCATTTCAATTAACGTCGATACTTACGGAACTGCGATAAATACCGATGACAGGAAAATCGAAGCGGCTATAAGAAAAGTTTTTGATTTGACGCCTGCCGGAATAATTAAAGCGCTTGATTTAAAACGTCCGATATATCGTGAAACCGCAAGAAACGGACATTTTGGTCGTGAACTTCCACAGTTTACCTGGGAAAAAACCGACAAAGTCGAAGAATTAAAAAAGGCGATAGGTTAAATCGTTTAATTTTTAAAGTTTTTGTTTTAGGGGTTGAAATTTTTCAGCCCTATTTTTAATCTGAATGATTATAAATAATGTTTAGCCGTTTATTCCCTCAAAATATTCGCTCCGATGGCGTTTAGTCGAATATCTATCTTTTCATATCCTCGGTCTATTTGATCAATGTTATGGATTCTGCTTGTCCCTTTCGCGCTCATAGCGGCGATCAAAAGCGCCATTCCGGCGCGAATATCCGGCGAAGAAATTTGCGCGCCGGAAAGAGTGGACGGGCCTATTATCACCGCCCTGTGCGGATCGCATAAAATGATTTGCGCTCCCATACTTTGTAAACGGTCAACAAAGAACAATCTGCTTTCAAACATTTTTTCATGAATCAGGCACGAACCTTTTGCTTGTGTCGCCGTCGTAAGCATAATCGAAGTCAAGTCGGCGGGAAATCCGGGCCACGGCGCGTCTTCTATACGTGGAACACAATTGCCTACGTCCGCTTTAATTTCCAATCGCTGATTGTCGGGAATGTGTAAAAAATTTCCGTCTTTATTCGCCGAAACGTCAATCCCAAGCCGTGAAAACTGATGAATTGTCATTTTCATAACGTCAGTATCCACGTTTCGTAAAATTATGTCCGAATTTGTACAGGCGGCAAGTGAAATAAACGAACCCGCTTCTATGTAATCGCAGCCAATGGTATGTTTTGGCGCATTAAATTCCTTTTTCCCGAAAATTTTGAGCGCGTTACTGCCGATTCCTTTAATTTTTACGCCGGAAGAGACCAGGAAATTGCATAAACCTTGACAATGCGGCTCGCTTGCGGCGTTTATTATCGTAGTTTGTCCGTTTGCTCCCGATGCGGCGATTATGGCGTTTTCTGTAGCGGTCACGGACGCTTCGTCAAGATAAATTTCCGTCCCGATAAGACCGCTTTTCGGAGCGGTTATATAATAAGTCGTTATTTCGTCGCCGTTGTCCGTTATTTCGCGTTGCGGCACGATTCTTGCGCCCAGCTTTTCAAATACGATAAGGTGAGTGTCAATCCTTCTTCGTCCTATTTTGTCCCCGCCGGGACTTGGAAACACCGCTTCGCCGAAACGCACCAAAAGCGATGAAGCAAACAAAATTGAGCCTCGAAGTTTGCGTGCGATAGAAAGAGGCATATTCCCGCTTGTTATGTTCTTTGAGTCGATGGTAAGGGTATTGTTTTTCAATTCGACTTTCGCACCCAAAGTTTCGGCTATGTTACACATTTCACGCACGTCGGCAATATCGGGAATATTGTTCAACGTACATTTATCGCCTATAAGCAATGTCGCGGCAATGAGCGGAAGCGCCTCGTTTTTGTTTCCCGAGACGGTTATTTCGCCCGCCAGCCGTCGTTTTCCTTCAACAACAAATACGCCCATATTTTTCTCCGAATTAAAATTAACCGCAAAAAAATACTTTTTTATCGCTATCGCTTGCGTTTTTTATAGAAATTATGTTTACATGCAAGCGAAAAATCGTATTTTCATTGTAATTATGTTGGCTTTAGGAAAATTATGACTGAAAACGCAGGCGAAATTTCGTTAATAAAAAAAGAAAAACGTTATCTCAAAACGTTATATTTTGTGATGTTTTTAGCGTTTGGGTCAATTTCTCCGTTTGCGGCGATTTTTTATAAACGCATACTCACAAATCCAGACGGTTCGCCCGCCATTCACTTAATCGGGATCATCGTAGCAAGCGTTCCCGTAGTCGGATTCTTTGCAAATTTAATCGTAGGCGTTTTTGCCGACAAATTTGGAATCAGCCGAAGACTAATTACGATCCTTTCGTTTTTCGGCGCCGTAATTGCGCTTATCGTGGGACTTTGCGGAACACAATCCGTCATAACTCTTGCGTTGGAACAAAAATTTATCCTGCTGTTTTTTGCGGTTTTAGCGTATAATTTCGTCACTATTTCGCTTAACCCGCTTGTGGATTCCGAAACTCTGCAATTCTTAAACAAGCATTCAGATCGCAAAAAATTCGGTTCTTTCAGAATTTGGGGGACATACGGCTGGGCTGTCGCCGCGCTTTTTATGGGAATAATTTTGACTTTAATCGCTAAATATTTTGAGCAAAGCAACGGCACAAACTATCGTTTCATTTATTACTCCGGAGCGATTGCGATGCTGTGCTTAGGAATTTTGGGGAAAAAAGCGCACGTCGAAATTTCCAAAAAACCAAAAATTTCGTACAAGTATATTTTCAAAGATTCCCTGTTTATTCGATTTTTGATTTTCGTTTTTCTCGAAGGAATTGTAATGACAAGTACAGACAGTTATTTGGGATATTTTTTCGACGACGTAATGAAGTCTCCGCTTCAAATCGGGATGGTCTATTGTTTTTGGACGACATTTGAAATTCCCGTACTTGCCTATTCCGACAAACTTTTAAAGAAATTCGGGAGCAGAAAAATTTTGATTGCCGGGATATTTTTCATCGTTTTGGAATTATTTTTGTTTTCACTGTTTGAATTGGACACGCCGTTTATCCTAAAATTTTTAGCGACGCTTATGCACGGTTTGGCGTTTTCTCTTCATTACATAGGACTTATGGATTATTTGGACAGATACGCTCACAAAGACATGAGAACTACTTATTTGGCGACTATGAACATTGCGCGAACCACTTTGGCGACCGTTGCCGGCGGCGCAATCGGGGCGGTAATTATCGCACATTTTAATTCGTCTGCGCTTATGCGCAGCGGCGCCGTCTGTATGATGTTTTTAGCGGTGTTTTTCTTGGTCTTCGTCAAAAGTCCGAACGAGCGATAAAAACAAACTGCTAAAGCGTTATAAGAAATCATATCAGTTTTTAAGCGATTTGTTTTTAATTCTGATCTGTCTGAAAAACGTTTGAAGCAATTCTTTACATTTTTCTTCGCAGACTCCGCCGACAATTTCCGGCTCTCTCATATAAACGTTTTTTGCGATTTCGACGTAATTTTTATTTGAGATTGCGCCGAATCTGCTGTCGCCTGCGCCGAAAACGATTTTCTTCACTCTCGCCTGAAAACACGCCCCCAAACACATGACACACGGCTCTACCGAAACGAATAATTGGCAGTCGTCAAGCCGCCAAGTGCCGATTTTTTTTGCCGCCGCCGCAAGCGCTACGATTTCGGCGTGAGCGGTCGGGTCTTGCTTTAACTCAATTTTATTGTATCCTTTGGCGATAATTTTTCCGTCTTTTACGACGACCGCGCCAATGGGAACTTCGTTATTGGCAAACGCCTTTTGCGCCTCTTTAAGCGCTTTTTTCATAAATTTTTCGTGCGGCGTCATTTGTTAAAATTTCCAAATCAAATCTACGACGTGTTCTAAACCGACTTCGGCGCCGCTATTTGAAACCGCGTAATTGACGCCGAATTTTTTAATTATTTTCCAATTTACGACGCTTTCCAAATTTAGTCCTATTCCAAAACCTAAACGCGGATTATTTTCTAAACGCCACTGCGGGCGGTCTTTGAAATAATTTCGATTGCACAATATATCGCGGATTCCGGTCCTGAACACGATAATTTTATTCATCCGCCACTCAAAACCGCCGTTTATCGAAACTGCGACGTTTTCGTATTTTCGAAAGAACGAATTTATCAGATACCCGTTAAAATCGCCGCTAAAGCGGATTTCTTTTTCGTTTTTGTATTTGAAAACGTAATTTGCGCCGGCGACTAAAACCGCAGGAAGCGTATCGATAATGGTCATGATCATTGAAGAGTTGGGAGTTTCGTTGTAACTCCAATCGTTGTAAGAAAAAATATCACGAACGCCGAAGCCGAGCGAAAATCCGTTGGGATTTACATAAGTCCCCATAAACGATAAGCCCCCGATAGTGCCGCTGGAACTTGTTTCTATGCTTTTAGCGTCTTCGTTGAAACGAACGGGAATTTTCGTGTAATACCACGTTCCCGAAACGCCGACCCCCCACATGCCGGTAATAGCGATTCCGGCGCCGATTTTCGTCGTTGTCGAGATATAACTTGTTGAATTGTAAATTACTCCGTCTTTTCGTAAACTGTCTAAATTTGCAATTCCCTTGTATGAAAAAATTCCCGAAACGCCGACTCTTTTTTGTGGAATTTTATATTCGCCTGCAAAAAAACTTTCGTTTCGGTCTAATTTTCTTATGGCGTCGCCTACGCTAAACTGCAATCCGCTTGAAAACGCCAAACGCGCCGGATTATACCAGCCAAGCGCATATTCGGGGTTTGCGGTCATTGCGTTTCCGACAGCCCACGCTTTGGACGTAAGCGGAATGCGTTCGTTTCCGTTGCTGTACACGCTTAATCCGACGCAAAAAGCGAAATCAGCGAATAAAACCAAAGCAAAAAGCGTTTTTTTCATCTTTTACCTCGCCACGACGACTTTCCCGACGGCTCTATCTCCTTTTTGCGTGGTTATCTTAAAATAATACACGCCGGGCGGCACGGATTTTCCTCCGTTATTATTTACCGTACCGTCCCAATAGTCTTGCGATCTTAAAGTAGAATGCTCACTGCCGACAGCCGCGTTTCGAGGAACGTTTGTCACAATCCTGCAGACAAAATCCAAATTGTAATTCAAAATATCAATCGTAACCTTGTCATCCTGTGAAAGCGAATATTCAAAAGTACAGGAATTGTCCCAATGATTGATAATCCCCGGTTCGGCGTAAATTTCTTTAAGCCCTTTTTTTATGGGAACTTCTTTTGAAAAATATTCAAACGGCGTTTCATCCTTATCCGTAATTCCGCTTAATCCGTTTTTTGAATAAAGAACGCCTTTATTAGAGGCAAACCCTATAAAAAACGACCCCTCTTTATAAACTGACGCCTCCGTTGTCGGAGTATCTATCCGACCGTAAATGGAAATATCCGTTAATTTGTAATCCAACGGAATATTTGTTTTGGCGATACGCCGCAGTAAAACTTCTCGCCGTTTTTCCGAATCTTGCGTTTTCTTGCCGTCGATTTCGCAAACGTCCAAGCGTCCGTCGTTATCCAAAATGTAAATAAAATTATCAGGACTTATCGCAACTTTCGAAATACCGCCGCTGTGAATTAAATTTTTATTTCCAACGTTCCACCTGTACAATTTTTCGGTATAGTCGTCGGTAGTCAATATAAAAATGGGGAAATCGTTCGTTCCTTTTATAAATTTAATCGCATATTCTTTCGGCTCTTTCGACTGCAATATTAAACTGTCGATTTTTGTCCAAGCGTCCGAATTACGGAGCATAATTTCCCCGTCTGACGAAAGAGCGATAAAATCGCCGCCGTAACCGATAATTGAATTTACATAAAAATCCGAACTTATAATGCTTGTGGAATCGACGGTCGGATTGAGAAGCGCGACTCCCGCGTCGCCCAGCGCAAAAAAATAGTTGTCATGTTCGTCGTAAACGCCGAAAAAACCGTCGCAGCCAAACAATCGCTCAGGTTTTGCATCCGGAATTTTATGTTTTACGAACTTATCTTTGCCGGAGACCGTGTACAATATCGGAACTTCGTTTTTATTTTCTAATTCCAACTTAACGGCGAAATCGTTACCGTTCAAAACAATATTATCTAAATTGGCGTTGACGTTGGCGCCGAACGGTAAGCATTTTATGCTTTTCCATGCGTTATCATCTTTCGTTTTCCAATTTACGCCCCCCTTTGAGCCGACGACAATCATGTCTTCGTTGATTTCAATATCCAAAAATCCATAATCGGAAAGCCCTTGCGCCGACAAAAAACCTGCAAAAAAAATTACTATTAATCTAATTTTCATACACCTGAGTTCCTTCGGGAATTACAAAATTAAACAGACTTTCTGAAATTTCGGTGGGAAAAGTCGTTTTTTCAAAAATATACGTCGTAATATTTTTGTCTATGTCGTTAACTGTTATTTTGGAAATCTGCGAATTTGTCAAAAATATTTCAACTTTTTCATAACCGTTTTCCAAAGATTTCGAGTTTTGCCAAACAAAAGATTTTGTCGGCTTATTTTCTATAAAATCGGCGGTTTTAAGCAGGTTCATTAATTCTAAGGGGGCAAATTCGGATAACTGCGGCGTTACTTTTTGCACCTTAACCTGTTTTTGCCTGCTGTTGTATTCCCAAAAAGCGTCTCCGTTGCTGACGTAACTCATTTTTCCGACGGAAATATTGAATTTATTATTCCGTCCGATAATGATTTTTCCTTTTACTTTGGTTTCTTTTTCGCGCACGGCCCAATACGTTTTTCGCTCAAAATCAATTTCCGTCGGCGAATTTGTATATTTTTCCAAAACCGCCGATAAATCAGAGTCGGCAAACGCGTTCAGGATTATAATCGCCGCAATTATTACAATTTTCTTCATTTATTCCAACAATATCTTTTGAGAGAAAAATTTTCCGTCGGCATCGATTTGTACAATAACCGCATTTTTCGCCGTTTTGGGAATTGTAAACGCCGCCTTTTCGCCGGAAACGTTTCCGGAGGCTATTTTTCTTCCGTTTACCGAGAATATCGCTATCTTCATTGATTTCACGCCAGCCGCAGATATCGAAATTTCGCGCTTATTCAACAAAATTATCGGAACGATTTTATTTTTGGGTTTCTTCTTGTAAATCGCGATATTTTCGCCGTGACTTTCGTTGAGATTTTCTTTTTCGCTTTCTTCAATTTTGAAATCGTCTAAGTAATAAATCCGGTCTTCTGTTTGAGGTGCGAAATCGGAAGCGCTTTCATCGGCGAAAGTCGAAAAATAAACGGCGGAAATTATAATCGTTACAATTTTTTTCATTTTGCTTCCTTATCGGCACGGTAAAAAAATACTCCCTGCTTAGAATTTAGCCGGATTAAAAATTTGACGGAAAATAAAATTTGTTTATTATACCTTTTTCTTTTTATGGCGGTTTTGCCGTCTGCGTTTTTTGCGTTTGTGTAGAGCGATTTTCGCTTTCCTGTGTTTCTTGACGCTTGACATCAATTTTCCTTTCATCATATTCTTTATTTTGAAAACTACGTAAAAATACATTTAAAACATGCAAAATAGCAAAAAATTATTATTTTTTCTGAAATTGTCGATAATTGAGAGAAACAAAGGATAACGGACAGTTTACGCACACATACGGTGAAATTAAATTATGCATCTAATGTCAGCAATGAAGATAGAATGTTGAATAAGCCAATAATAGAAAAGAAGAATACGGACGGAAAACAACAACAAAACAGGTCTGTAAGCGTTAAGATTTCGGGATAAATCTATCCAAGTTACGCTATTAATTTTTGTAAGTTTTCAGGATCATTTCTTTCCGACCAAAAAACACATTCAGCGTTTCGGCTTCTCAACGCTTCAACATATTCACTTTCTACCTTTTTTTCCATATCATTTACAAATGCCAAACCAAGCAAATTTTTATTGCTCATTTGCTCACGAACGCTTTTTACGTCATCCCAAGCAAATAAAAAGTAAGGGACATTTGATTTGCTAAGAGAATTAAAAGATTTAATAACAATCTCTTTGTTCTTATGCGCAATTTGAAAATCAAAGGCAAATTCCAATCCTGTCCGCCCTTTTGAAATAAACTGTGGAGTATATATAACATTTTGCTCTTCAAGAAAAACTTTAACATCTTCTTTGAAAATTGATGGAATTGATGGCTTGCTAAGCATATACATATCGTTTATTTCAGAAATAGCCATTATTAAATTGTGTTTTTTTTGAGCAAAATTAGTATTAGTCGATTCCACGACAAGTTCTTCATTATCACACGTAACGCCGTATGTTATTAATATTCCATCTAAAACCCATTTTCTCTGATGAGAGTGGCTAAAAGAGATACCCAGCATATCCAAATTTTTTAAAGTAATTCCATCGTCCGACAAGGTAATCTTGTCTCCGCTTTTTTTAATATATATTTCTATACAATCGTTAAACGCACCTACAAAAGGTGTATTTATGACCGCCCAGTTCGTACCGGTATCGGTTATTATAGCCGTTCTGTCTCGCAGAAACTTATAATAATCGTCTATTAATTTATCAATCCACGTATTCATATCAATATAGGATTTATTGTAAAACGAGTTTCTAATGTAATCATGGCGTTAAATGCCGTAAATGCACTTATTACATCGGCATGTGAGGCAATGCTTGATACGGGAAAATTATTTTCCAAAGGTTTTGCCCATGCCAACGGCTTATATCCCTCTACATAATAATGTATGTGATGTTCGTTATAATCAAAAAATTTCCCAGCAAAAAGATGAAAATCTTTCGGTAAACCGTCCTTAATTTTTTCAGGATTTTGATGTTGTCCATTAAAATCAACTCGAAGCAATCCGGCCTTTGTATTGTTATCTATAAGATGCAAAGTTAATTTTAGATGATTTTTTGCACTTTGATTTATATCGTAAAAAAAAATGTAGTCATCGTCTATTGGAGATTTTAATTTATATTGCTGTTTGAAAGGCGCTTCTTGATTAAAAGTAACGGAATTTTCCAAAACGCCGTTTATTTCAACCATTTTGGACAGATTTAACAAATGATCTATTTGCTCTCTTGTAAATTCCATCTCTTTTTCCTCTCTGTATATCCTAAAATAATTTTAGCACAACAATCAAAATGTATTTTTATCACATTTTTATCGCATTTTAATTTCCTCTTGACAAGGTATTTGGGAATAAATATAATTTCTTCTTTGCTTTTCAAAAGGGACTTACATACTGAGTAATAGAAATCGGTTTACGTTCAATCAATGGTTCGACTAAAAAATCACAAGCGTCGACTAAATCGTTGGGGAAGCGATAAAATTAGTCGCAATGTTTAAAAAATTTCCAAAAACAACACCTCCCCTCCAAACCCACCCATACCAAATAGTATATTCATCCCACAGTTCAACCCAAACCCAGACAAAAAAACGGAGAAAAAGAATTGCAAACCATAATTTCTTGCGTTCTTATACTTTCGGGAAGTCCCGAAACAATTATGATACGAAAAATATAAAAATAATAACGTGTACAAAACTATTAAAAAATGAGAATTTTCTATGAAAATTAACAAATTTGATTTAATTCGCCTGCGCGCAATATGGAGGGGAATTTGGGACAAAATAGGAAATAATAAGGTTCAATCCTAGTTAAACAAAAATTATTTTGTTGTAATACTCGGAGGGACAATGGAAAACAAATATATAATTCGTTCAAGAATTTCAGAGCATAAATTTAGGGAGATTCTAAAGATA
>JAIRUI010000112.1 GCA_031254455.1 Chitinispirillales bacterium
AGTCAAAAAATCAACTTACTTTAATATCATAATTTTTCGAAATTATATTTCAAATTTGTTTTATACTTTCTTAAGATTTACAAATCTCCGTTCACAAAAATTTCATATAGAAATATACAGTTTTATGTTACTATTATATTGCTTCGCTTCACTCGCAATGACGGGAAATGATGTTAGCAACGACAATACAAGTACTCATTGTCATTGCGAGGAGTATAACGACGAAGCAAACCAGAGACGGATGATAAAGGAAACAATGGTTTAATTATTACAAAGGAGTGTTCTATGAAAAGTAAAGGCAAATTTTTAAAAGTAATGCAGACAACGGTGTTTGCCGCAGGTTTGGTTTGGGGACAAACCGTAACTCAACCCGAGCCGATGTCAGGAAAAACGGTATTGCAGTTTTTTGCCGATGAGGAAATTAAAGCAGGCTGGAACTTAGGCAATACGCTTGACGCGTATAACGATTGGCAGCTTCCTGTAACGGCAATAGAAACGGCATGGGGAAACCCTGTCGCCACCCAACAACTGTTCAACGGAGTAAAACAGTCGGGCTTTGATATGGTACGTATTCCCTGCACTTGGCTCAGACATATCGGCGCCGCTCCCGACTATACCATAAGTTCGGCAAGATTGCAACGAGTCGAGGAAGTTGTAAATTACGCCAAGAATGCCGGAATCAAAGCGATAGTTATCAACATACATCATGACGGTGCCAATACCAACGGAGACCAAACTACAGTGGGATTTGTAGATATGCCGGCTGCGGTAGGCAATGCCGCAAAGAAAATGGAAATTGAAAACCAGATTGCAAAAGTATGGTCTCAAATTGCCGAATACTTCAAGAACTACGGGGATTATCTTATCTTTGAAAGGGAATTATACGCTTACGTCACCGGACAGCCGCAATTCCGCTCTACAAGCCGATTTCTGGCTTGAAACACATGTAAAATACTATTTGCGAAACTTATAAAATATGTCAACAATAGAAATTCATTAAATTCTATTCGGATTTGTTTTTGGTAGAAGTTATGCCGTTTTTTTTAATGCTCTGAATATAGGTCCTATCAAAAATGTCTTGCCAAGACTTTTGGGATTTTTTACTTTATTTGACAAATAATCATTGTCGTTCATTTTGGAATAATCCATGTCAATACCCGTAATATATTCCAGCTGTTTGCTCGCTATGAGGCTACATGAAATTGTGCCATTCGCCTCTTTTTTACGTTCATCATATTTTTGACAAAGAATCTCTGCTGCGTTATCTTGAGTATAATAAATCGTCTCACATGTATACAAGACTGCCCGTATCTTTTCACATTTAACTCTTTCTGCCACTTCATTTATAATTCGATAATATGTTGTTTTGACTGTTCCAGCAAACATACCTATCATTTCGGCTGTGTTGTCCTCATAAACTAATAAAAAACTATCTAGTATTTCAGGTTCTTCTTTTTTTTGTTGTAATTGCATCTGAGCCAAAACAATATACCATACAGACCATTTCTGTAATAGGAGAATATCATTATCGCAACAATCCTTCCCAAACCACGGACTTTTTGTTAGATCAAATCGCGAATCTTTTTTGTTAAAGACTTCGTTGTTGTGCATGAAAGAATTCATTCTATCTCCTATTTGTATTTGTCCGGCACTATAGTAGCAGTCCTGAACAAACATTATTTGTTTAAATTGGATATTGTTTAGAGCTTCTTTAATTTTTGTTTTTAGATTTTTACATTTAGCACAAGAACATGGATAAGATACACATACGTCATATATGAACCTCCACATAATAGCTGTGCCTTCAATTATCTTTTCATATATGTCAATTTCTTTGCCATTTTCTACAAACAGTACCGATATACTAAAAAATACTTCAAGATAATTTTTATAGTGTTCTTCAAGAATATTAGATACTTCTGCGAGCAAATCTGTAAGATTTTTATCTCTATCTATCGTCAATAACGTTTTAAATTCATCAAAATCATTAACTGTAAAATATGTTTTTAAAGAAATAGCCTTCTCTAACTTAAAAGGGTTTTCATGAGTTGTTTCATTACGAATATCAACAAACCACTTCATATCATCACTTGAAAGATAAGTATTTCGTTTACGTTCATAGAGTATTTTAAGTTCTGGCGTATTAAAATTCTTTTGCATAACAAATGTTATATTTCTAAATTCTTGAAAGAAAGCATCTATTTTAGGAATATTTTCAAATATATAGTCATTAGGGTTAGCACGTTCTAAATTAGACAGAGCATTATAAAACTTTTGTAAAATTGGATATACTATACAATCTTTTGTGTCCAACATATTTATTCCTTGTATTTAAGGATTTTTCCCTGTTACCCATAAAAAATACCTTCTGCCACCAAACAAAAAAAACAACTGCGAAAGAGTGCTTTATATAAATCCCTCGTCTTTAATAACCACCGTCGTCATGACTAAATAATTAACAAAAATTTTCTTAAAAGAGGTGATATGGTTACAAATGTATCCACAGAGTTATTAAACAACATATTGAACGACATAAAAGATTTGGATTTCAAATACAATTATGAGTATCAACACGAAGTCACGGATTATTATACAAAAACATTTGAAGAAATAGAAAAAAAACCTTATGGTATGTGCTATGATTTAACAAATTATTTACATTTTAAATTGATGGACTATAATCCAAAATCATATTTTATATTCCATAATTTCAAAGATAGTTATGAAATTGGATGCACTCATACTTTTACTGTAATTGACGATAGTATTATGTTAGATACGGCATTAGAAGGCGATTATATAACTATAGCTGATTCGTTAGAAGAAATTTTTGATTTCCAAGATAGTTTAGAAGCAAACGAAGATATGTACAGGTTAGATTTCGTTGTCATATATGAATATACCCCCGATAACGTTAGCAGAGGGATTTTTGAGTTTATAGAATGGATTGAAGATACTGGAACGGTTATAGATTATAAAAGAAAATGGTAATATCTGAGTCAAGCATTTTTCAATTTCTCCTTCCATTCAAACAAAATTTTTTTGTTTAGTTTTACTACTTTACAAAAATGCTTGTTGATTTCTAAAGGGTTACCCTGTTGATGCTCATTTGCATTTCTAACCATACACATAACACAAAAATCTTTATCTGGACATTTAATACATTTAGGAAAGTCTTTTTTATGTAAATTTCTCAAATACAGAACTTTTTCCGAATTATTCCAAATTTCTTTTAGAGATTTTTCTTTCACATTACCAACAACATAATCCTGCCACCCTGCACAAGGATATACATTTCCATTATCGGCTATACAAATAGACGAATTACAAATACTGCAAACGACATCGTTTGAAATATCACGTTTTTCTTCTTCAACCACATCTTCTTTTTTCATTTTTTCTTGGTATTCGGTATCATTCTCAATTATGTTGTTAATTATTTTTCCAACTTCGTCAAGAGATAGACGATTATTCAAATTTTGTGTTGTGTGGTCATATCTTGCAATCATAACATAATCATTTCCAGCATTAATCTTATGCTCTTTCGCCCAATTTAATACCTCAATATAACAATTTTTATTTTGTTTCATTATTGGACAGTTTATCTGTAATGGAATGTCGTTTTCTATTAGTTTTAAAATAGCATTTTTAGTTTTTTCAAAACTTCCTTTAACTTTGGTGATTTCGTCATGAATTTCGGAATTCATTGAATAGAGTGAAACTTGAACGCTTAAAAGACGGTTTGCTCTCATTTCGGCTATAATTTCATCGTTGAGTGATATTAAATTACTCAAAACATTTACAGAAAAATCGTATTCTTTGCATTTGCGTAAAAATTCACAAAAATTTCTGTGCATCATCGGTTCACCGCCAGAAAGAGTCAAATTCAACAATCCCATTTCTTTGCACTGTGCCAAAATATTATAAAATAATTCCGGTTCAATGTCATTTATTTTGTTTTCGTGCGGAATGTAGCAATGTACACATCTTTCGTTACACTTACTTGTAATTTCTACGTGTAAACTTGTAAGTATTGGTCTATCTTTAAAATATTCATTCAAAAATTCTTGTGTAGATTTTTCAGTACGCATAATAATTGGAGAAATATCTTTTTTTATAAATTCCGGTTCTAACGCTTTGTACGAAAATACAATGTCTTTTTTATCACATTCCTGCAATGTTTCGCCTGAAACTATAAATCCGTCTTGTTCAAGCATATTGTAAAACTCTTTTGCATCACTTTTTATTGTTTCAATATCAACATCAACATATTTTTCAATAATTTTTCCAGCAAGTTCATCAAGTGTTTGCGGTTTTCGACTTAAAACGGACAAAAAAACGGCTCCGCTTTGTGATACGATTTTATCTCCAATAACATTTTTTTGCCTATAACCATAATTTCTATTGTCTGTTATATACCCAAACTTTTCGTAGTTCCTATATATAACATCGGATTTTTGTTTGAAAAACACTATAATATCTCCTTAACAGCAAGGCGGCAAATGTTCTTTTATATAACATAGCCGCCATTTACTAAATAATTATTTACCTTTGCCAGGACCAGGTGGATTACAAGGTCTTCCCGCAGGTTTACCTTTACATACAGCCATCTGTTCTTTACTTTGTGCCAAAACTTCAGGTTTTACATAAGTCATATTTCTCACCTCCTTTCTATATTTTAAAGTTTTTTGCTAACACAAAATACCATCTGCCACCAAACAAAAAAAGCGACCTGCCGCCAAGTCGCTTCCTATAAAACCAATCCCTCACCACTACCTCAAACTCATATCCCTTTTCCACATTTCCACATACTGCCGATAACGTTGTCCGGTTATCATTCCGTCTGTATCGTCTATAAGCCAAATCATCCATAACCCGGGATTTCCTCTTACAACTTTCGGTTTATCGTCTTTTTCAGGTTTTGGCTCTTTGGGTTCTTTTACTCTCGGTTCTCTTCCCGCTCTTAAATCTGCAATAATCAAATCCTTTTCTTTGATTTCTTCTTTCAACTGGACAATCTGAATTTGTTGCTCCTGTATAATTGCCAAATAGGTAGCGTTTGCCAATCTTAAATCTCGGTTACGAACATTTATTACGCTATTCTTTTTGTCGTTCAAGTTTGCTATACGTTCGTTTGAAGAAGTCAAAACAACCTCATAATAAACACTATTCTTTTCTTTTGTTATTCTTTTTACCGATTGAACTGAAAACGGTATGGATATTTGAACTTCCTGATTTTCAGTAAAGGTTGAGCGTTCTTTGTTTCGTTTGTCTGTCGTTATGGATTGTTCGGTATAAGATAATATCATTGTTTCAATTTCACCGTTTTTACTTCGCTGTTGAGTTTCTTTAATAAAATTTTGTCCGGCTGTTTGTATTGCCAAATCTTTTTGTTTTTTGCTTTGGGATATTTTTACAGTATCGGTGAAGACAATATCTCCACCGTTTTTAACGCCGTAGCGTTCCTGTTTTGGTTCAAGCGTTTCCCGTTTCTTTGCAGAAATTTCTTCCTGTGTAAATTCTGCGTTTATGGAAAGGCAGGTAAAAACAAGGAAGAGAAGAGTCTTTGAATGTGTCTTTTTCATCTTTACCTGCCCTTATTCTTAGAGTTTAGTTTTTTCTTTTCGTGTACTTACGACCATCCGCCAATATAATACCGTTTTCAAAAGTCCATTTACGAACATATTCTTCCGGCTCATCAGCATAGGCATCATAAACGCCTTTGACCTCTATTGTGTTGCCTTTGAGTTCATACCTTGCGCTGTTATTGTCAACTTCCGCGCATTGTCCGTCTCTGTTTATTTCCCAGCACAGCCAGCCGTTCGGATTAAACCTTGCCAACACATTACCTTCGGAATCTGCCCACGTTCCAAGAATATCATTACTTGCTTTGCCCGCTTCCGTAAAATATGCGCCATTTATCTCAATACCGGTAATTCCTTTTCCATCGCATCTGCCGATAATAGTTATGTGTTGCTCCTTTTTAATTGTCGCAAATTCATCTTTGTCTCTAAAATAAATTTCGACAACATCATCGCCATTGCTTCCGGCACCTAACGTGGCATTTTTCATTCCCAAAGAATTGGATGTCGATACAACTTCACCGCTAATTGTCATCCATTTCTTTTTGTACTTTTCATCTGCGGCTTTTTTGTTTTTAGAATATTCACTGTACAATTCAGCCGCTGTCAATTCATAAGCGGAAGAAATTTGTGACTTTGCTACATTATCGGCATCATCTTCAAAACATCCAACAACAAACAATATTGCAATAATTGTTACAAAACACATCAATACTTTTTTCAATTTACCCACCTTTCATTTAGGGTTTAGTTTTTTCTTTTTGTGTGCTTACCAACCGTTTCCTGTTAAAAATCTATTTCAAACATATCGTCCCACGACATATACTCCATTAAAAAAGCAAAAGGCGCGATATTCGTTGTCTGCCATATAGAAGATTTGCCGTCTGTCGTTACAGATATTGCAATTTGATAGGTTTTACCTTTCAACGAAACCGCTACTATCCCATCGTATTTGTTTTGTCCGTTTTTAATCAATGTTACGTTTTCGACTTTTGCTCCCTCTCTTTTCCACACTTTTCCAAAAGTATCATGGTTACGCATTTGTTCTTCAAAACTTGCTCGAACACTATCTTCTACTTGGTTTTTCATAATTCCGCAACCAGCGAAAAACATTACACTTGTCATAACTAAACAAAAAAACATTTTTTTCATCTTTACCTGCCTTTTTAGTGAAAAATGTCTTTGGCTTTTTATTGTTTTTAACGTTGGTCTTGCCGGTTCAGCACTTACGCGAAACTTTATTCCGCCATAAACTCCAAGTGCAAATCCAGCAACAGCGCAGATTATAGTTACTGCTTTTCCCGATGCTTCTTCCCATTGCCAACCCGCTATTGCGGCTATGATAAAACCAACAACACCGCCTATTCCAGAACAAAATGAAGCGATTACAATACCGCGAACCACTCTGCCTATAATTGACCAAAATTTAAAAGAAACACCCGCCAACACGCAGAAAGTGACAATCATTATTATGTTATTCCATTCGGAAAAATACCCGCTCGCTATTGTTGCGGCAACTAAAACGATAACCGTAAAAGCAATGCGGCTGTTTCGTTCTGCTACTGAATTAGCTATATCCTTTTCATCGTCGCTCATTGAATCCCATTTGGCTTTTTCTTCACGATAATTTTCCAATTTTTCCTTACATTTATCGCAATAGCTCATACCTGGCATAATCCAAACACCACATTCACACTTTGCCATACAAATCTCCCAAAAATTAAACAAAAAATTATGAAATATTTACCCTTTATTCTTTATGTAAAGAATAACACTTACAATGACAACTACCGCTGCTATAACTACAAATCCGTGAACAAATGCCTCATAGTCGGTAATACCAAAAGAGTTAAGCAATTCTATGCCATTTACCCCGATCAATGTCTTAACAATTCCATAGTAGTCCATACTAACCTCTTTCTTTAATTCTCTTTTGGATTTGCACCAAAGCGATTTTCACCGGGTGTTCCGTCTTTACACTGCCAAATTATAACCGGAATGATGCCGATTATAGTAAGACACCACAAAAGATTTCTTCCGCTACGGTCTGTATCGTGCAAACGCCGCCAAGATACAGAAAGAAACGGAACCATAAGAGCAAGAGAACACACACTGGAAGCAATTGTAGCACCTTCCAACACCGTAGCATCTAAAACGCTTGCCAACGCAATAACAATTGCATAAAGAAGATAGAACAGCCAAAACTCTTTCCGTCTCGCCCTACCTGAAAACACCGCGAACTTCTTAAACGCCTCAAACATAAAACCCTCCGAAAGTATAAAGTTTACAAAAAGCACCATGCCAATTGCCAAAAGTTAATAACTTACGAATTATGGAAAAAGAAGACAGCGGTAAAATCTGAAAAGGCTGTCCCGCCCATAATCATAATTTTACCCAAAACGATGATATACCCGTGTTACTTATGTTTAATAAATAAAGGTGAATAGGCAGAACAACCATGAGGAAGTTTTACCTTTATTTATTAAACGAAAAAATAAAAGAACACGAATAAATTGCCGAATATTACTTCGACAATCATCGTTTTGGGTAATGGGAAAATAATTTATTGTTTTGGAGTAAAAGCAAAAAAATTAAATTTCTCTGCTTTTTATTTCTTGACCAGCAAAACCAAATCAAGCAATAGGCATAACAGTTCTTGATGCAATATTAGAGTTATTTGCTACCGCTACTATTCTTTCATTATCCGCTGCCGCCGCCGACCAGTTCTGTGGGGTAATTATACCGACAAATCGTTCCCAAGTTATACCGTCATTAAGCGACTGGTAAACATCCGCCTTATTTTTATACAACGCTACAGTTGTTTCACCGACATTGGCGATTGCTCCTACTGTATCTGCGCTATTTGTTATACCTGGAGGCACTACATTTTCCCAATTCACAAAATCCGACGTTCTGTATATATTTTTGTTGTAACTAACAAACAATTGTGTAGGGGTGTTGAATATCGGGGCAGTATTCATGAACAGATTAGTCTTATATTCTTTCCAAGTAACGCCATCAGTCGAAGTAAGAAAATATGAATAACTGGAAGCATTATTAGGATTTGTTAAACAAAATGCCCATGTGTTTCCTACTTTCACCACATTAGCAAACGCTTGTTTTGTAATTGCTATTGATTCAAAATTTACAAAATCAGACGTTACTCTTAACGAAGCCAAATCCGAACTGCCAAAAATAAATTTGCCGTTTATATATGCAACGCCTATCCAATTCCCCGCAGTAGATAGCGTAGGAGAAGTCAACTGGACAGATTCCCAAGTTAAACCGTTATCTTTGGAGCGTTCTACTGTAGTCGAACTTCCTTTACCAAATAACCACCATGCGCCGTTTACGTGTTGCAATTTCGGTGAAGCGTATGAAAACGGTAATTCTATTTCTTCCCATACTGCGCCATCCTGCGACCGTGCGCCGATTAAACTGTTTGACGTAATTGCCAAAAAATACCCATTGGCATACTTTATTGTCGACCAATTTCTTGCTGCCATAAATCACTCCTCTTCCTCTTCTATAAAGATTAAATTTTCTTCCCACATTTTACCAATATCCGTATTTACTTCAACAAGTCGGATTATATTGTCTTTCCAGTATTTACCAATATTAGCATCAACTTTTACCGTACGAATCAGATTGTTTTCCCACCTTTTACCAATATCTGGATTCGCCTCTGGTCTGATAAAATTATCTTCCCAGAATTTGCCTATTTTTTCAAATTCAATTGGCGTTTCATTGTCACCATTGCCTGTTCCGTTATTATTTCCGCTTCCATTGTTTCCGCCATTTCCTGTTCCTGCTTCGTTAGGTTCACAGACATGGTTTTTATATTCGCAATTTTCACAATCTTTTTCGGGAGCGCAGGTATGGCTCTTGTATTCACACTCTTCACAATTATTTTTTGGTTCACAAATATGATTTTTATATTCACATGTTTCACAATCTTTTTCTGGTTTCTGAGGTTCACAGGTATGGTTTTTATACTCGCATTCTTCACAATCTTTTTCAGAATTGATAATTTCCGTTCCCATGCCTGTTCCTGCCGTATATCCTTTGTTTGTTAAATCTAAAGTTACTTGTCCGCAATTTTGCCCATAAAATTTAGGAAGACAGAAATGTGGCAGATTTGCCCATTTGGTTTTTTCAATCCAAGTTTTATGGTCTTTGAAGTCTCTCCTGTCATGAACTTGTGCGCTAAAACTTCCTATGATTTTAGAATAATTGTCGTCAAGGTATATTCCTACATATATCCAAGGATGTTTTCCTTTTTGCTTTTGAGTATCCAAGTGGAATTTCGGATAACTTCTATTCCATTGCTCTAAATCTTCTATAATCTTGAATACCATAAATGCTCCCTGTATTGGAGATATTTAGTCATAAACACGAATTCAAAAGAATCTTCGAGGAAGTTAATTTTCCGTATTCCCAAAGAAATGAAACATCAATCTCACGACTTTGTGGCGAGTTAATTTTCCGCTTTCCCAAAGAAGTGAAAAGTCAAAAAAAACGATTAACTCATTTCTATGGAGGAATTATGGAAAAGAGATCTACTTACAAGCCAAACACGGCAATCAGCATCTACAAATTGATGCAAATGTTTCCTGATGTAGAAACTGCAAGAAAACATTTGGAAGACCAAAGATGGGGAAATAAACCGGTTTGTCCGCACTGCGGAATGGAAAACGCAGTTAAATGGCGCAAAGACCGTCCTGGTTATTACCGTTGTAAAAGTTGCAGAAAACAGTTTAGCGTAACTTCTGATATGACTGTATTAAAGAAAACAAAAATTCCATTAAATAAATGGGTTGTCGCTTTCTATTATATGGTTACTGCTCGTAAAGGTATATCTTCTATGCAGTTATCAAAAGAACTCGGTATGAGACAAGCAACTTCTTGGAATTTACTGCATGATATACGCGAAGCTATGGGAAACGGTCAATGTGATTTTCTTCTTAAAAACACTATAGAAATGGACGAAACTTTAATATACGGAAAGAACAATAATAAACACGGTAAAAAGAAACAGAAAAATTGCACTGGTTCCGCTGGAAAGATTGTAGTTTTTGGTATGAAAGAACGAGGTGGTAATGTTCACATGGAAGTTGTTCCAAATAGAAAAACAGAAACTTTAAAAAAGATTGTTCAGCAATATGTGGAATGTGGTTCAATACTGAACACTGACGATGGAAAATGGTACACCGGAATAGAAAATCCTGGTTATACCAGAAAAATGGTAAATCACAGTGCGAAACAATACGTAAGCGAAGATGGAGAGGTTTATACAAACAGTATTGAAAGTGTATGGGCTGTATTGAAACGCGGGATTAAAGGTGTATATCATAAAGTTTCTTACAAACATTTACACAGGTATCTTGCTGAATTTGAATTTCGTATGAATCAAGGTAATTGCAGATATACTACTATGGAAAGAATCAACAGCTTAATTGCAGGTTGCTGGGGGAAATCGTTGACGTATAAGGCGTTGGTGGCGTAGTAAGAAAAAAGTTAATTAAGCGGTGTTTTTATTGAAGGGTTGGGAGCCAACCCTTTTATTTTTGCCTGTCCGGTGACGTAAGCGTATAATTCCCCTTTGAAACTTTGAACGAAGTCCATAACGGCAACTGGGGAAATGGCGCTACCGAAGCGGAGCAGCAAATACTTTTCGACTGGAATAAGGCGGCGTTAAACGCTATTCGGACAACGGGAGGCAACAACGCGACACGTTTTGTGGCTGTTCCGGGTTTGGGAAGCACTGAACCCAATATAGTTATTTCCGCCCACAACAATGGGAAACTCTTGCCCAGTGACGGAGCAAACGGCACAGATAAATTAATAGTTGCCGTTCATTATTATACTCCGCACAGTTATACGCATAATACTTCTCCCGATGCTACCTGGGGCAGCGTCGCCGAGAAGACTAATTTAACCAACGATATAAAATCGCTTAAAACAAATTTTATTGATAATGGAATTGCGGTTTACTTCGGCGAATGGGGAACGGGGACAACGATACGCAAAACCGAAGCGGCAAAAACGGCTGTTATGGATTATGTCGGCTCGGTGGCGGCGGCAGCCCGCGCAAACGGAGTCGTGCCTCTTTACTGGGATGCGGGTGATTTTAAGATACTTGAACGTACAAACGGTCGTCCTCAAGCGGGACTTTGTGCGGATGCGCTTGCAGCGATGATGAATGCGTTGAAAACAACTACGGTTGCAGGGCAATGGAACTGGGAGACTGTTACCGACATCTATAACAGCGGGACTTCTACAATAAATATGGATGAAACCGGTGGCAGTTATGAATTCACGGGAACCGTTACCGATGCGTATCAATACGGTTTTGCGGGTTGGACGGTTACTCCCGACGACAACGAAACGCTTGATAATCTCAAAAAGGCTACGTCTATATTATTCAAAGTTATCGGAGACGGTAAAACATATAAAGTAAAATTGCCTACAAGCGATATTACCGAATACAATTATTATTTCGTAACATTTCCGACTACAGACGGCGTAGAAACGACAGTTACCGTTAATATCAGTGATTTTGCTCAACCCAACTGGGGGACACAAAAGCCGTTAAACAAGTCGTTGATAGAAACGATTCAGTGGGAAACCGACGACGGCGCACTTGGAGCGTTCAGTATTACGATAAAGGACTTGGTTTTGGAAGTCGGATATGTCGGCGGCGACGGTAACACAATCGACGACACTAAGAAATGGGTTGCGTTTACTTTTGACGACGGACCAAGTTCAAATACGGTCGCTCTTATGAACACCTTGCAGGAACATTCCATAAAGGCGACATTCTTTACAATCGGGGAAAACATTAGCGGAAACAAAGCGGGGCTTCAACGTATGATTGAGGACGGACACGAAATAGCCCAGCATTCGTGGGATCATCCTGATTTAACCGAACTTAGCGAATCGGAGATACGAAACCAGTTAAAAAAGGCATCGGATGAAGTTGAAGGATTTACCGGTAGCGCTACGACACTTGTGCGTCCTCCTTATTTATCTACTAACGCGACTGTTTCTAAGGTAGCAAATGAATTGGGGATGGCGTTAATTAACTGCGATGTTAATTCGAAAGATTTTGAAGATAGACCTTTCTCGCAGATAATAACGGAGATGACTGCCCCCGGAGTGGTAAAAAACGGAAGTATCGTTCTGTTTCACGATAGAAGCTGGGGCGATTATGACAATGTGCGTCTGGCAATACCAGAGATTGCGCGTATATTGCGTGAACAGGGTTTTGAATTTACTACGGTAAGGGATTTGGCAAATCGCAGAAACAGAAGCATTGAACCCGGAGTTGTGTACTCGCACTTTTATGAAGAAGGTTCACCGGCAGCGTCTGTTTATACCGTAACCGTAACTAACGACGGACACGGCAAGGCAAAAACAACGTCCGCTCTTGCAACCGACGGCACACCAATAACGCTTGCACCGACACCCGACAACGGGTACGTATTCAAAGAGTGGCAGGTATTACACGGCGGTATAGCGGTAGCGGATAACAAGTTTACAATGCCTGCAAGTAACGTTGTGGTAAAGGCAATATTTGAGCCGAGTGCTCCTAATGCGATTAAAGATGTTAAGAAGTCCGGTGGACGCGGCATCAAAATTATTCCGGGAAGTATAGTATCGCAAAGTGCGGAGATTGCAGTTGTACTTCCCGACGACGAAAGAGTCGCGGAAGTCAAAGCGGTAATTTACGATAACATCGGCAACGTAGTGTTTGAGAGAACTGAGCGCGGCGACAAGGTTTTGTGGAATCTGACCAACAGTGCCGGTAGGGGAGTGGCAAACGGCAGTTACTTGGTGTTTGTCGAAGTCAAAGGCTTTAAGGGAACGGTGAAAACTTACTCGGCTAAGTTGGGTGTGAAGAGATAATTAAGCGGTTACCTTGATAGTTTATGATGAGCGGGATGTAGAAATACGTCCCGCTTTTGTTTTCGGCGGATGGTATATTTGGCGGTGTAGTATTTATTAGTTTATTAAATCTGGAGATAATAAATGGAAAAAGAAACGGAAATGTTGTTACAGGACTTGATTAAGCGTGATGAAAATCTGAAGATTTATTGAGGTTAAGTCCTCATTTACGTATATTTACTCTTTCCGCTTTTATCGGCGCAGGGTTTACCGAACAAAAATTTAACGGGAATTCGACTTCTTATAGCAAAAGTACGCCGAATCTTTTCGGAAACTTAAATTATACGAGCGGATACCCAATATTGTATTAAGGTTGCGGTTAAACGTTGTCTTAACGATAATTGCGGAAAGGGTTTTTATTTTCGCATAAATACCTTGACAAATAATATTTTCCACAAAATTTATATTTCCAAAGGAGTAAATATGGCGCAAATAGTTGACGACATTTCAAGAACGTTTTCGGAATATCTTTTAATTCCCCGTTTAAGTGAAAAAAAACACGTTACAAACAAAGTTTCGCTAAAAACGCCTATCGCAAGATTCAAAAAAGGCGAGGAATCAAGATTATCGCTTAACATTCCTTTTACGGCGGCGAGTATGCAGGCGGTTTCAGGTGAAAATATGGGTATTTCGCTTGCTCGTGAAGGTGGCGCGGCGTTTATTTTTTGTTCACAGTCGATTGAAAATCAAACGGCAATGGTTAAAGCCGTCAAAAATTTCAAAGCGGGATTTGTAAGAAGCGATACCAACGTTTCGCCGGAAACATCGCTCAGAGATGCGCTGAAATTAGTTTCGCAAACCAACCATTCCACTGTCGCTATAACCGATAACGGTAGATATGACGGCAAATTTTTGGGAATTTTGACCGACAAAGATTATTGGATAAAAGAAGACGATTTATCAAAACCCGTCTCGGAATTTATGACGCCGGCTTCAAAGGTTCATTCTGTACGCGTAGGTGTTTCGTTAGATGAAGCAAATAAAATGATTCGTCAATACCGCAAAGATTGCATTCCGGTTCTCACCGCAGACGGATATTTGGATTCGCTGGTGTTTCGCAAAGATTTCATCGCTCATAACGACAATCCTTACGAGTTGGTAGATAGTGAAAAACGGCTTATTGCGTCGGCGGGGATTAATACGCACGACTACGAAAAACGTGTTCCGGCGCTGGTTGACGCAGGTGTGACGATTTTCGCAATTGATTCGTCTGACGGATATTCGGAATATCAAAAAGAATGTGCGCTTTGGATTAGAAAAAAATATGGCGACAAAGTTATTATAGGAGGCGGAAACGTAGTCGCCGGAGATGGGTTTCGATATTTGGCGAACGAAGCGCTTCTTGATTTCGTAAAAGTCGGAATCGGAGGTGGAAGTATTTGCATAACTCGAGAACAAAAAGGAATCGGACGCGGGCAGGCGAGTGCGCTTATGGATGTTGTTAAAGAACGCGACAAATATTTTGATGAGACAGGGATTTATGTTCCGGTTTGCTCGGACGGTGGAATTGTAAATGACACGCAGATTATTATCGCGCTTGCTATGGGTGCGGATTTTGTGATGATGGGGCAGTATTTTGCGAAAACGGATGAGTCGCCGACCCCAAAAATTTCAATTAACGAACAACGTTATAAAGCATATTGGGGTGAAGGTAGCAATCGTGCAAGAAATTGGCAACGCTACAACGAAGGAATTATCAACGGAGCGATGAAGTTTGAAGAAGGTATAGACGCTTACGTTCCCGCGTCTGGTCCGCTTTCAGAGGTGCTTAATATTTCGCTTGCAAAACTCAAAGCGACTATGTGTAACAACGGCTCTTTGACTCTCAGAGAATTTACCGACAATGCCGTCTTGACACGGATTTCCCAGCATTCGTTTGTAGAGGGAGGAACGAGCAACGTGACAAAACTTAACGCGAATGTGAATGGGTAGGCAGGCGACAATTTTTTATTTATGAAGAAAATATTTATTTTTCTGTTTATTTCTATTTCGATTTTCGCTCAAAGCGATATTGAATATTTGCAAAACATTATTTCCAAAGACAGCATTGTTCGAGCAAATTTTATTCAAACGAAACAAATAAAATCGCTTGATAAACCGCTTGTTTCCGAAGGAAAAATTCTTGTGGTAAAAAATAAAGGCGTCGTTTGGATTTTGCAAAGTCCAACGTACATTAAAAAAGTGATTTCGTTTGACCAAGACAATGCTTCGCGGTCTTTTTATATGATGATAGCTCCATTTCTCAACGGCGATTTTTCATCCTTGCAAAAGCGTTTTGAGTTTGAATTGACAAAGAGTTCGGATTCTTGGACGATGAAAATCTCCCCAAAAAGTGCGGCAATGAAAAGAAATTTTAAATACGTAAGCATAAACGGCTGCACGAACGGAAAATTTCAAGATGTCTCAATCTTTTCTTCAGATGATAGTTTTGTTCGTATAAATTTTGTTTCTGAGATTTTGACAAACCAATTTTTATCTAAAGACGAGGAATTGTTGTTTGAATAAGTATTATTTTCTTTCTAATTTTTTATGTCTCAATTTTGGGAAGATTGTGTTTAATATGCAATTCGCGCAGTTGTAATTGAGACGCTTGCGCAGGAGCGCCCATCATCAAATCCTGCGCTTTTTGATTCATTGGAAACGCAATTACTTCTCTAAGATTATTCTCTCCGGTTAAAAGCATAATCATTCTATCAACTCCCGGAGCAATTCCACCGTGGGGAGGTGCGCCTAACTTGAACGCGTTTATCATTCCTCCGAATTTATTATCCACAAATTCTTTGTCGTAACCGGCTATTTCAAACGCCTTGTACATAATTTCTGGGCGGTGGTTTCGGATTGCTCCAGACGATAATTCTACGCCGTTTACGACAATATCGTATTGGTAAGCCAAAATATCAAGCGGATTTTTGTTTGTAAGTACGTCCATTTCGCCCTGCGGCATAGAAAACGGATTGTGTGAAAATTCGATTTTGTTCGTTTCGCGGTTTAGTTCAAACATTGGAAAATCCACTATCCAGCAAAAACGATAAACCCCCTTTTCAATTATGTCCAAATCGCCGCCTAATTTAATCCTGAGTTTTCCGGCAATGTCGCTTGCCGTATGCTCTTCGTCGCACATAAAAAATACCACGTCTCCATTCTTTGCGCCAGTGCGTTCAGTGATTTTTGCAATAGTCGTCTCATCCAAGAATTTAAGAATCGGTCCTTTTATTTCACCGTCTTTCCAAGTAAGGTAGGCAAGTCCTTTAGCCCCGATTGATTGGGCGTATTCGACCATTTTATCAAAAAAAGAACGCGGTTGGTTTGCACAATTTTTTACCGGAATGGCGCGCACGACGCCCCCGCTTTTTACTGCGTTTGCAAACGCAGTAAAGCCGCAATTTTCAAAAATATCGCTTGTTTCGCAGATTTCAATCGGTATTCGCAAATCAGGTTTGTCTGTTCCGTATTTTAACATAGCGTCGCGAAACGCAATTCGCACAAACGGAGTAACGTCCGCCTTAAAAATCCCAAATTTATTGAAAGTGTTCGATAAAACATCTTCCAAAATCACAAAAATATCATCTTGTTCGACAAACGACATTTCGATATCCAACTGATAAAATTCACCTGGACTTCTGTCCGCCCGTGCGTCTTCGTCTCGGAAGCACGGCGCAATTTGGAAGTATTTGTCAAATCCGCTTACCATAAGCAGTTGTTTGAACTGTTGCGGCGCCTGCGGAAGCGCGTAAAATTTCCCCGGATGAACACGGCTAGGCACCAAATAATCTCTTGCGCCTTCAGGCGATGAACTGGTCAATATCGGGGTTTGAAATTCAGTGAATCCGTGATTGATCATTTTTTGACGCAAATACGAAATCACTTTGCTTCTCAAAATGATATTATTGTGTAATTTTTCCTTTCGCAAGTCAATGTAGCGATAAGTCAAGCGCAAATCTTCGGGTGCGTCTTTTTCGGGAAAAACCGGAAACGGAAGCTGTTCGCATTCACCCAGAACTTCGTAATCTTTTGCAGTGATTTCGATGTCACCGGTTTTCATATTCGGATTTATATTTTCTCCGGTTCGTGCAACGACGATTCCCATAAATTTCGCTACGGTTTCTTTTGGAAGATGCCCGATTTCATATTGTTTGGGATTGTCGGGATAAATGACGACCTGCGTGAGTCCGTAGTGGTCGCGTAAATCTATAAATAAAACGCCGCCGTGGTCGCGCCGATTATGAATCCAGCCGCAAAGTTTTACTTCTTCACCTATATGTTGTTTTGAAAGTTCGTTGCAATTATGCGTCCGATACGAATTTGCCATAAAAATTCCTTATTCATGTTAAAAATTACGTACTAAAATACTATAATTCAATCTGGCGAAATGTATTTTACCAAAAAAACGCTTTAATAAGGAATAAAAATTGGAGCAAAAATCGGATTTCCGTAAAATAATTTTGTTTGTCGTTTTAACGATAATTTTTGCGGCGTTTGATTTTGCAAGTAAACAGGCTGTTGTTACGACCATGCAGGTCGGCGATTATTTTCCGATTTTCGGAAATACTTTCGGGCTTTATTTGGTTTATAACAAAGGTGCGATTTTCAGTTTTGACCCGTCAAAATATATCCCGTTTATCAAAAATGCACATTTTTTCTTATTTGTTACGTTTATTGCGTTAGGATTTTTATCGTATTATATTGTAAAATTAGATTATAGAAAGCAAAAATTGCTTTTTTGGGGAATAATTTTTATTTGTGCGGGCGCGATCGGCAATGGAATTGATAGAATAATACGTCCAGAAAGTGCGGTTGTGGATTTTTTTATGGCTGACTTAGGGTTTCGTTTGGGACCTATCCCGTTTGATCCTTGGCCTATCTTTAATTTTGCCGATATTTTTGTAAATATTGGACTCGGTTTGTTTATATTGGACTATTTTGTTTCGGCGAAAAAACGGGAGAAGCCCGATTGTCCGAAAAAATAATTAAACAGAAAATATCTTTTGAATTTGTAAACGAGCGGCTTGATTTATTCGTGTCGAGTTTTTTTGAAGATATTTCGAGAAGTAAAATTCAATCGTCTATAGAAAACGGGTATGTGCTTGTAAATAAAAATATCGTAAAAAAAAGTTATATGCTTCGTGAAAACGACGAAATTATCATAGACGAAGAGAAAATTTATGAGGAAAATCCGAGAAATTTGCCGGTTTTGCCGGAAGAAATTAATTTGGATATTATTTGGGAAGACAGATATTATATAGCCGTAAATAAACCGGCAGGGCTTGTTGTTCATCCAGGACACGGGCAAAAAAAGGGGACGCTTCTAAACGGGCTCTACTATTATGCTGATAAAAAATTTATACCGATTTTGGCGCATCGGATTGATAAGAACACAAGCGGGGTTGTTATTGCTGCAAAAAACGAAACCGCTCATGAAAAATTGAGTAAGAAATTTGCAGAACGAGAGATTTATAAATGTTATGCAGGGATTTGTATCGGAAAACTCCCTGATTTTATGAGTGGAATAATTGAATTTCCAATCGGTCGCGATAAAAAAGACCCTATAAAAATGGCTATTGATTACCAAAACGGCAGATATGCGAGAACCGACTACGAAATTATACATTTTCAAAACGGAATTCATTTCACATGTTTTCGGCTTCATACGGGACGAACACATCAAATCAGAGTTCATTGTTCAAACGGCGGATTCCCGATAATTTGTGATGAAATATACGGCGGTTCAAAAGAAAAAATTAAATTTTTGGAACAAAAAGACAGAAATTTTGCGTTAAAAATTTACGGATGTTTTGCCCGTCAGGCGCTTCATGCAAGATTTATTTCATTTAATCACCCTTTTTCAAACGAAAAAATTTCAATTTTAGCCACATTCCCTGAGGATTTCTGCAATTCTTTTTGTGAAGCGGGGTTGAACGAAGAAAAATTTAATATTTTTGATCGCGAAAATTCAATTTGTTGATTAAATTAAAAAATAAAAAAACGGACGAGAAAGTTTCCTCTCCCGTCCTGACAGACTGTTTGTCTAAATTTTATTTATTCGTCAACATCGTCAACGTCGTCGGTATCTTTATTATTGATTTCTTTCTTCTCAAGTCTTGCACAATTCAAAACACTGTAATACTGTCCGACATCCAATGCAGCCGCTTTAATAGAACCTACAAGAGTTTTATAATTCCACGGTTCGACATTTTCGGGCAACGAAAGTATCATTTTTGAACATACCGGACCAAAGTTGGCTACGAGTAATTCGCCGAACGGATTCACCCCTTCATTGTCTCCTGGAACAGTGCTCAATTCAATACAGTCTTTAGATATTTCGGCGCTTGCAAACTCCAAGATATTCAACGTAAGGTTAAAATTCTGCGCTGTCCGCAACAAAGCATATCTGTCGGTTGTAAGCCATTTCCCAAACTTTGTTTTCGCATTGGAAGCGTAACCTATTTTGTTAACATCTTCGTTGTACCATTTAATCGCTCGGTTAATTTCACGAAGAGCCCAGTGATTATTTGAATTAAGTAAGGTTTTTTTGCTTTTTCCGGTTTTTGTCACTTCGTCGTTGAGTCTAGTTTGTAATTTTTCATAAAATTTTTGAAGTTCCGGATTTGCAAATTTCTTGCTCTTAAACGGAACAGGAACGCCATGCTTGTTCTCAAACACTATCTTTTTTTCTTCCTTGACTCCCAACAACGAGTTCATCGCCGACGTGGCGGCTTCGGTAGCGACTTCCTTACCGACTTCCTTAGCCAAGTCTTTAGCTGCCTCTTTAGCGGCGGCGTCATCGCCTGATTGAACCGCCTTGGCATAATTACTTGCCGCTTCTTCTAGAGCGGTTGGGAACCCGTCGGCGTCAACTTCGTCCAAACCCCATTTAGCCGCTAATTCATCCATATCTATTGTTCTCAATGCTTCCGTTGACGCCGTCCACGACTTGTACGCTACGGTAGAGCCTTTTGATTTGGCGTATTGTCCGGTAGCAAAATCATTAGCCGCCTTATTTAACGCCTGAATACCTTTTTCGGTAAAATGTTCTTCCATTAACAAATTAAGCGGAGCGCTGCCTTGTGCGTTCCCTTTTTCGTCACTTAAAGTTACCGGTCCAAGAGGTCCGCTTTGAATATATCCTAAAAGAACTTGATAATTGAAAGCGGCGCGGCGAAGTGCTTGAATATCGCTCGCGTCTCTGACATATCTTCCGGCGTTGATTCCGAAACGTTTCATGGCTTGTTTATATCCTGCCAATCCTTTTACCTTTGCGCTGGCAGCTTGTAAATCAGGATTTACATACGTGAGAGCTTTCGGCTTTTCCGCCGTTCCTTTTAACGGGAAGGGAAGTTGAGAAGTTACCAACGCTTCATACCCGCGTTTTTCTGCCTGAAATGGAGTTTCACCGAACTCAATTGCCGCAAACAACGGCATCATACTACACAAAACCAACATGAAAAAACACTTTTTCATAATTTTAACCCTTTCATAGTTAAATTAAAAAAACGTACATATATATTTTGGAACACGTTGTTCGGGAAGCGGCGATAAAGTTTATCGCCTTTGCTGTGGTAAAGGTCTGGTTTTGCAGTTGCGGATATCGGCAATATTAAAAGTATCAAGTTATCTATAACCTTTTTGAGTTGTTTTTGTATTTAAATATACTATAATGGCATAGTAATTATCGGAAAATTTTGTGAAAGATAAAATCTTTTACATATAAGCAAATTATGAATAAAAAAGACAAAATATGGTTTTCTATTTTGTCTTTTTTATTCATAATCAACTTTTTATTGACAATTATTTGACAATTATAGTATATTTATGGTATGTTTATATTAAAACTTGTCCGATTCGGACAATAATAGAAAGGGTGTGGTTTGTTATGAGAGATTTTCTCAAATTGTTTGGCGTATTGATGTTGGTATTGTGCGTGGGTAATGTCTTTGCCCAAGACGAAGAAGAGGCTCCGGCAGCGGTTGATGCAGTAGAAACGGTTGATGCAGTAGATGTTGTTAGTGAACAACCGTCGGATAGCAAGGATACAGATACGGCAAATAAAAAGACAAAAAAGTCAAAAGACAAAAAAGTTAAATAATAAGAATTAAACATCTTATTTCTATTGGAGTGGAAAATTTTCTACTCCAATATTTTTTTGTTTTTCGGGTGATAATATTTTTGTTTTGTTTTTTAATAAAAAAGAGTTTCAAGCGCACTTGAAACTCTGATATTTCTGGAGGTGGCGCCCGGATTCGAACCGGGGATGGAGGTTTTGCAGACCGCTGCCTTACCACTTGGCTATGCCACCGAAAAAATTGGAGCGAGAGACGGGACTTGAACCCGCGACAACTACCTTGGCAAGGTAGGGCTCTACCACTGAGCTACTCTCGCGTATATGGTAGCGGGAACCGGACTTGAACCGATGACCTCCGGGTTATGAGCCCGGCGAGCTACCAACTGCTCCATCCCGCGATAAAATCACACTTATTTTGGAGCGAGAGACGGGACTTGAACCCGCGACAACTACCTTGGCAAGGTAGGGCTCTACCACTGAGCTACTCTCGCAAATTTCCAATTAAACAAAACCAAAATACAATTGGTTACCGACAAAAGTCAAGGGTATTAGCAAATTATTCTGGATTTATTGATGATACGCTTGTTATACACAAGCCTACGAATAACATCATCGTTATTGCGTTTATTACGATATGTTTGTGCTTTTTGTTTTTTTTATTGAACGTTATTTCAGTCGTTTCGTTATTTTCCAATTCCAATAAAATTTCACTGTCCTGTAAATTCGAACTATCTACGCTTTGCGAAATATCTGTATTCGGGAAATATTCAATTTCTTCTATTTCATCTTGTGCGAAAATTAAAAATATTATCAAAAACAACAGGAAAAAAGGAGATAAAAATTTCAATTTTTATCCTATTTATTCATAGAATTCAAAAAATCCAAATTACTGCGCGTTCCCATTAGTTTTTCACGCATATTTTCCATCATTTCTGTCGGAGTTCTGATACCGGAAAGCCATTTTCTTAAAATCCACATTCTATTTAAAACGTCTTCCGAGAGTAACAAATCTTCTTTTCGTGTTCCTGATTTCATAAGGTCTGCCGCAGGGAAAACTCTTCTATCGGCGATGTCGCGGTCAAGAACCAATTCCATATTTCCAGTTCCCTTGAATTCTTCAAAAATAACATCGTCCATTTTGCTTCCGGTTTCTACTAACGCCGTTGCTAAAATAGTGAGTGAACCGCCGTTTTCAATATTTCTTGCCGCGCCGAAGAATTTTTTGGGTTTGTACAACGCTTGCGAATCCACACCTCCGGATAAAATTCTTCCGGAATGCGGTGCGACGGTATTGTACGCCCGTGCGAGGCGAGTTATGCTGTCAAGCAGAATCACAACGTCGTTTCCGTGTTCTACAAGTCGCTTTGCTCTTTCTATGGTCATTTCCGCAACCGCAACATGTCTGTCAGCCGGCTCGTCAAATGTTGAAGAAATAACTTCCGAGTCCACAGAATCTTCCATGTCGGTAACTTCTTCCGGACGTTCGTCAATAAGTAAAATCATCATATGAACGTCCGGGTGGTTTTTTCGTATGGAATTTGCAATATTTTTCATAAGAATCGTCTTACCTGTTCTTGGCGGTGCAACAATGAGACCGCGTTGTCCTTTTCCGATAGGTGTGAATAAATCTATGAGTCGTCCTGAAATGTCGTTTGGAACTCCGCCTTCAAGCGTAAATTTTTGTGTCGGAAAAATCGGTCTCAAGTCATCAAAAGCGATAATTCTCTTATGATTGTCAATATGCCCTCCGTTTATGGCGTCAACACGCAAAAGAGCAAAATATCTTTCCGTTTCTTTTGGACTTCTAATCGCCCCGCGTATGGCGTCTCCGGTTCTTAATCTGAATTTTTTAATTTGCGAAGGCGAAACATAAACGTCATCTTGCCCAGGCAAAAAGCAATTTTCGGCTGAACGCATAAATCCAAACCCATCGGACATCACTTCAAGAACGCCTTCAGTCGTAATTTCTTCGCCTTTTAAGAAAGACGCTCGTAAAATGCGATACACAAAGTCTTGTTTTTTGTAGCCCGTTCCGTCTACATCGAGTTCATTCGCAAGTGCGGTGAGTTCTTCCACACCTTTCATTTTAAGTTCATTGACATCCATTGAACCATCCTATTCAATAAAAATGTTGTTTAATAATAATTAAATCTCTTTTGGATAATAAATACCTATGTAAAGAGGAATTTCGAGAATTAAATCATATTAAAAATAATAAAATGTTTTATGAATATGGTGAAAAATATTATTTTCAACTGAATTTTTATTTTGAAAGGTGAAAAACGTGGATTTCTCGGTTATTTTGATTAAATTAACAGGCGTTGTTATTTTTTTATTTACGATAAGAAGTATCGTTTTGCATGTAAAAAAAGAAAGCAAAGAGGCAAAGGCGGCTCAAACTCAATCCAAAGGCGAACGCTTTTTGAATGGAATTATTCTATACTTGTGGTTGTTTTTTATCACGGCTTTTTCACTTGGAATGATTTTTAATAATTAGATAGGGTAAACAATGGCGATTCCTCAAATATTTATGCAAATATCTGCGGCAAGGGAACGCGGTGATTTAAAAACAGTCCGAAGGTTATTTAAATCGGTTGAAAAAGGATATGGAGATAATTCTTATTTTCTTTTTGAAAAAGGAATGTTTGAATTATTAAACGGAGCAAATAAAAAGACTGTTGTTTTACCGTTGTTTGAAAAAGCTTATAGATGCGGCTTAAATGAAAATTTTGACTTTTTATTCAGATTCGGAATGCTTTTATATGAATTGGGAATATATGCCACATCGGCAGAAGTACTTGGGAAAGCAATCGCTATAAAACCCGACCATGTAGGCGTATTGGGTTATTTGGCGTGTGTTTTTGAAAAAACCGGTAATCCGGTTACCGCAACGAACACATATAAAATTGCGCTTAAAATAGAGCCGAGAAATATTAGTATAAATTTTAATATCGCCGGAACTTTGATGGTTTGCGGTTATCAGGAAGAAGCGCTTGAGGCGTACAAAAAGGCTGTAGAATGTATTAAAGAAGATTCGCTGCGTTTAACAAATGCTTACAATTACTCAAATTATTTGTTTTATTCAAATTATGTTGAGATGAACCGTGATGAATATTTTGCTCTTTGTCAGAAATACAGGACGATTTGGGAAAATGAAATTCCGAATATAAGACCGATTTTCCCGGAAACTGAAAAAATAAAAATCGGATTTGTTTCCGGTGATTTTTATTTTATGGCGGTATCTTTTTTTGTAAGTTCGTTATTTGAGAATTACGATAAAAATAAATTTGAATTCCATTTATTTTCTACTCTCGCCCGTGAAAAATATGATAAAAACACAAAAATGTTTATGGAACAAACCGATAAATGGCACGATATTGCCAAATTAAATGTTAACGATGTCGTAAATTTGATAAAAAAAGAGAAAATCACCGTATTGGTTGATTTGTCCGGGCATACCGGAGGAAACGGTCTGCTTATTTTTGGACGACGTCCTGCGCCGATTCAAATAAATTACTGCGGTTATCCTAATACTACAGGATTAAAAAGCATTGATTACAGAATTACCGACAATGTTTGCGAGCCTGACGATGCGCAAAATTATCATAGTGAAAAATTATTCAAAATG
>JAIRUI010000113.1 GCA_031254455.1 Chitinispirillales bacterium
TCTCCTACCAAATCTTCCATCACCCAAACCTGAACGCCTCTTCTATTTGTAACCTGATACCATTGTCCTTTTTTTCTTGTAGCGGTTAAACGTTCTCCGAATAAGCCTTTTCCTGCAATTTCCGAATCTATTGCAGGCAATTGTCTTAGATTTACGGTATTTTTCAAAACGTATAAAGTGATTTTATTACTGTTTGAAACCGTATCGGCAAAAACATACGGGCAAAACAATAACAGCGCAAATTGTAAATAAATAATTTTTTTCTTAATTAAATATGTCATTTACCCGCCTCTTGCAGAGATGAATATGTCGTTAATCTAAAAACGACTTGAATGCTGTTTATCATTTCGTCCGTTCCTTTCGAACCTTTATATTTTTCAACAAAGTACTTTAACTCATTCACAAGAGTAGGGCTTACGCGAACGTTAACTTTATTGATGTTTATAAGCAAATCAAAGTTTGCTATGCTGGCGAAGAAGTCTCCGACACTGTGATAAGAACCCAAAATAGACATGTCGTAATAATTTTCGACATAGTAATCTTTTACAAGCGTTCCGTTAGGTTTGAAACTCGTCATAGAAATTTTTAGCGCTCTTGAAATTTTTGTAATATTTGTAATGAGATTCGGGACATCCGGATTTCTTGGAAATATTGATTCAAGCGAGTCCATTTCATGTTGAAGGCGGGCGACTTCGATACGCATCATCTCCAATTGCGGTTTTAGAACCAATATCTTATTCAGTTCTTCGGTTTTTTGGGCGGACTTGGTTTTTAAGGCTTTTAATTCTAGATGTTTTACGCGGATTTGGAAATTTCCGATAAGACCGACGACAATAATCCCGATTAGGATTATCGCTATGATCTTTTGCGTTTTAGCGTCGCTTAAATCTATATTGTCTGCCATACTATTATTGCCCCTGAGTTTTTCCATTATTATTGACTAAAGAATTTTTTATAGAAAAATTTTTTAATTGTCCGTTATTGCCGGCGTCTTTCATCTCTACTAAGACCACGCCGCTCACAAGGGGAGAACTTGCGAGTCTGCTCATGATCTGTCCGACTTCGGCGTCCGCTTCCGTTACGCCGTTTACATTTACGGAAGTTTCGTCTTCCGCTTCTTCTATGCTGGTAAGCCAAGTATTTTCCGGAAGAACGGAAGCGTATAATTCAAAAGCGTCGACCCATTTTGTGCGATTGATGTTAACCGATTTAAGTCCGTTAACTTTCGCCCTCATTTCGCTTTGTTTCGTTTCAAGTGTTTTTATTTCGGTTTGAATAGTTTTGTTGGCTTCAATTTCTCTTTCAATATTTGCGATTTTTTCGTTTTCACGCGAAATGCCCGAACTGAGAAAAGACGACCAAATAAGCGCCGCAAGCGATAATACAATTGAAACAATTAAAGAAATTACCGTTGCCGGATCCGCCGAAAAATGTCTTTCTTGAGTTATATATTCCGCAGGAATAAGGTTTATTTCTATTTTTTCTATCATATGAGATTATACTCCTCGTAACGCCAAACCGGTTGCTATTGAAAAAAGCGCCGAGAATTCAGACGGATCCGCATCGTTAAATAATTCGGCGTCGTATTTCAAAAAAGAGAACGGGTCGGAGATAGTCACTTCAATACCAAGATGCCGGGACAAATATGCTGTAAACCCCGCCGCGTAAACTCCGCCGCCGCAAATCACAATTTTTTCTACGGAATTGTCGCCGGAATCTTTTTTGTAATAGGAAAAAGCCATATCAAACCCTGATGTAAATTCTTCATATACAAATTGAAGCGCCTTCTGAATATCGTCAAGTGAAATTTTATCTACATGTTGCCCGAACATTATGGAGGTCGCTTGTCCAAAATCTATTTTGAGTTGTTTTTGCAGCGTTTTTAAAATGTAATCACAGCCTATGCCTATATCTCTCGCCGAATGGTAAAGCCCGTCTTTTATGAATAAGAATCTGCTTCCCTGATGACCTATATCTAAAAGAACGAGCGTTTCGGGAACTTCCTCCAATTCGCATTCTTTTACATAACAATTATTAAAAGCGTAAGAACTTACGTCTATGATTTTCGGACGAAGTCCGGCTTCATATAAGGCGTCCACGTATGAGCACACTCCGGGATTTTTTGCGGCGACAAGCAATATTAATAATTTCTTTGTCGCTTCGTCGTCGTTAAGTATATTGTAATTTATCGTAATATCGTCAACGTCAAACGGACTTCTTTGTTTCGCTTCCCAAAGAATATCTTCCGTTATGTTGTCTAAAGTTTCGTAAGAAAATCCTATTTTATCGCTTAATACGCCGTTGGTTCCCATGGAAACAATAACGTCTGTTATTTCCGGATCGCACTTACGTACTAATTGTTTTACCGCATTGATAAAAGTATCTTTATCTTTTACAAAACCGCCTGATACGACTCCTTCGGGTAAATCTTTCACCCCGACGGCTATAAGACGCAAATCGTCGTCGTCTTTTCTTAATTCGACTAATTTAATGTACTTATTGCCAACGTCAAGCCCCACGCTGTAGTTGCTTCTACCTTTATTGCCAAACAACGTATTATACTCCTTGGTCAAAAACTAACATATAAATATACACAAATTCAACGGTAAAGGGGCGAAAAACCGAAATTTAATAAGACATTACCCAATTTACGGAATCAGGACTTACCAAAAGTAATCTTTTCGATTGATAATGCACCTCTTTGCCGAAAGAGCCGCAAGATTCTATTTTTACTTCTATGCTATCCAAAGAAATCGTATCTTTTGTTACGGACACCGAATATTTTCCTCCGTCAGGAGTCGTTCCCGACGTGTTTTTAAGCGAATCGATCGTAAACGAAAAAGTTTCGGGCGGCATCGCCGATTCCGTTACCGCTTGAAATCCGTAATCCGCCGTCTGCAAAGCCTTTGTTTGCATAAACTGTACTTGTTTGTTTATGCTGTTTACAAGATACACGACGATCGCTACAATAACCGCTACTGTAACGGCTATTAACGACAATTGGATTTTAAACGATAATTTCAACATATTTTTGCCTACCCGATTTGTAACCTTTCCTGTTGTTTTTTATAAACATATTTTATTATTCTTTCTACGTCAGACTGTTTTACGCCGCAAAAGACGACTCTGTGTCTGTAATATACATCATGACTTCCCTCTTGTGTGGAAATTGCGACAATTTTCCCTTTTATCGTTGTTTTTTGTTCTTGCATATTAAAAGAAAACATTGCAATATCGTCTATGGAAAGCGAAATTTTTGACAGAAACGCAAGCCCGCCTCCGCTTATATCCGAAATGGTCGTTCCCGGAAGTATTTCACCTGCGGCCGGAACGGCGTTTTCATCTTTCCTCTCAATTATTTTGCATTGACACTTCATACCTATATCCATAGTAAGGCGGGCGTACTTTCTTGCCTGGCTTCTTTCTAACGCTATGGAATGATAAAACGAAATTATATTTTTGTCACGGTCAAACATTTTTACGTTAAGTTTGGCGGTATACATCGCATCCTGCGCTCTGGTAAACGATACGATAAAGCTTTTTATAGGTGCGTCGTCCGTTAAAGTCGAATCGTCTAATTCCATTAAATCCGCTGAAAAATACAATTCGTTTACTTCCGATGTTTTTGCGTTGCTGATTTTTGTATTGTCCGATACGCTTGTAATTGAAATTATTTGCCCTATGTCTATGTTTCTTGTGGATTGTATTTGTCTTTCCGGAATAATTTTGTCGTAACCAAGCTTTCTTCGTAAATTTGATATGACAAGAGCGATTTCTTCCGTTGTTTTACCGCTTTCTCCATATTTTTCAATAGTTTTTTTTATTTTAGCGTCTACGGCGCTTTCAAAAATTAAAATGGATTTAAATACATCGAAGAGCGTTTTAGGCGCAACTTCCCAAGTCATGCTTCGCAGTAATGTTTGCTCAAATGTCAGTAATTTTATTTCTTTGGATTTTTGATTGAACTGCAAGTTGGAGAATTCCATTATTTGCCTGTCTTGATTTCTTCTTTGGAATATATATATTACTATAAGCATTATCGGGACTATTACGAAAGCGGCGCTCACCGAATAAACGACCCAGTCTTCGTTATCTACCCAGTGGTATTCCTGGAGAAAAGTTTCTAAGGTAATTTGCGCGTACGCTGTCGAAAAGAACGACAGCAAAGCAATAAACGGTATCTTAAATAATAGCGTTTTCTTCGTCATATTTTCGTTCTTCCCGTCTTTTCATAAGAACAATTCTTGTCGCCTGCTCTTTTTCAAAGTATGATGGAAGAACAAATAATTTAGCGGCAATACTTGCGAATATCACGGTAAAAAGCGTAGAAACCCACTCGCTGGTGAAAAATATATCAATAATATTCATATTATACCTTCTTTAAGACAAAAAATCAGTTCCTCACATTTATCGGCAGTTTTTCATAAAAATACAATATTTATTTTGGTTTTGTAAGGAAAAACTATAGAAATTATATTATTTTCGGCTTAAAGGAAGGTAAAATGGAACAAAAAGACATAATAATCAAAGGCGCGAGGGTTCATAATCTCAAAAATATAGACGTTGTAATTCCGCGGAACAGTTTTTGCGTGATTTCCGGTCTTTCGGGAAGCGGGAAATCTTCATTGGCGTTTGATACGCTTTATTCGGAAGGGCAGCGCAGATACGTAGAAAGTTTGTCGGCGTATGCTCGGCAGTTTTTGGGATTGATGGAAAAACCCGACGTCGATAGTATCGAAGGACTTTCTCCGGCGATTTCAATCGAACAGAAAACCGGCGGACATAATCCGCGCTCGACTGTCGCGACAATTACGGAAATTCACGATTATTTTCGTTTACTTTACGGAAGTATCGGACAACCGCACTGCTATAAATGCGGGAAATTGATTTCGAATCAAACGGTTCAGGAAATGTGCGATATTATTTTGAAATTTGAGGCGGGGGCAAAAATTCAACTTCTTTCTCCGGTTATCATAGGAAAAAAAGGCGAACATATCGACGTTATGAAACATTTACGCGAATGCGGTTTCGTCAGGGCGGTAGTTGACGGAGAAATGAAAATGCTTGAAGATGAAATCGTTCTTAACAAACAGCAAAAACACACTATCGAAGTCGTTGTTGACAGATTGGTCGTAAAAGACGATTTGGGACATCGCTTGACGGATTCCGTTGAAACGGCGCTGAAACATTCCTGCAATTCAAGTTTGATTGTAGATAAAAACGGAGTGCGGATGCTTTTTTCGGAAAAACTCGCGTGTCCACACTGTGAAATATCTTACGGAGAGATTTTACCGCGCAATTTCTCGTTTAATACGCCTTACGGCGCTTGTCCGCAATGCGACGGACTGGGTTTTGTCAACGATTTCGATTTGGATTTGGTAATAACGAGCAAAACAAATCAGTTGGTGCATTCTATTACTTCATGGAACGGAATAAGTTATGCGGCGAGTTATAACCGTCAGATTTTTTACGCCTTATGCGACAAATTCAAATTCGACAGAAAATCGTCATGGAACGACTTGAACGATACGCAAAGAAATATGATATTATATGGTACGGGCGACATAAAAGTTCCTACGAAATGGTCTAATACGCCGTTTGAAGGAGTTATCCCGAATTTACGCAGGAGGTACAAAGAAACCGATTCCGCAGCGGTTCGCGAATGGATTGAAGGATTCATGATACAGAAAACCTGTTCGCAGTGCAACGGACAACGACTCAATAAAGAGACGCTTTCGGTTCTTGTCGGCAAAACCAATATCGGAGACTTAACTCACAAGAGTGTTGAAGACGCAAAGAAATTTTTTGATAATTTGGAATTAAGCCAACGGGAAACGTTTATTTCAAAGCAGATTTTACGTGAAATAAATTCGCGGCTTGGATTTCTGGTAAATGTCGGTTTGGGGTATTTAACGCTTGACAGGATGGCTCAAACGCTTTCGGGCGGCGAAGCGCAGCGTATTCGGCTTGCGACGCAAATCGGCTCGCGATTAACCGGAGTTACTTACATTCTTGACGAGCCGAGTATCGGACTTCATCCGCGCGATAACACGAAATTGATGAATACGCTTTTTTCGCTTCGAGATTTAGGGAACACCGTAATAGTCGTGGAACACGACGAAGAAACGTTAAAATCGTCCGATTATTTAATCGACATAGGTCCAAGAGCTGGGCGTCACGGCGGGGAAGTTGTTGCGGCTGGAACTCCCAAAGAAGTTATGGAAAATCCCAATTCGCTTACCGGAGGTTATTTGTCGGGGCGGCTCAAAATCGATATCCCCGAACACAAACGACCGGGCAACGGGAATTTCCTTAATATAAC
>JAIRUI010000114.1 GCA_031254455.1 Chitinispirillales bacterium
ATTACGATAACATTATAATTCTAAAAGTAAACCAACTTAACAACACGTAATATAATTTCTATTACCTTATTATGTCAAGACCTTTCTCATGCTTTTTTATATAAAGAAAAAATGGAAAAACCTCGAAACGAGTTATATAACCAAACTCATACCGCGGCGGTTTTCACTTTTAAAGCCAACCGTGATTTACGGTTCGCCGCTTTATTTTTATGAATAACGCCTGCCTTAACCGCGTGATCAATAACCGAATAAACATCATTAAGCGCGGCGGCGACGCTTTCTCCTTTTGCCGCTAATAATTTTTTTGACGCGGTATTGATTTGCGAACGAACCATACGATTTCTCGCGTTTACCTTCACAGTCTGTCTCATTCTTTTTTTACTCGATTTATGTTGCGGCATTGTAAATACTCCTTTGATGCTCGCTATTTCTAATTTATCGGCAGTAAAATAAAACATGTTTATATAAAAAGTCAATGGAAAATAGTATATTTACCGAAAATTTTCATCAATGGAGAAAAATTTTGGCTGTAAAAAAGATAACTATTTTTATTTTGGACTTGATTTTTCTCATTCGTCCGACACTTCTCGTCCCTGTTTGGACGATCCTTTTTCTCGGATGTATAACGGCTCAAGAACGCAGTTTTTTTGATATTTCACTCAATTTTTTTTCGCCTTTTTCAAAAATGTTTTTATCTTTCACGGCGGTTGTCGGCTGGATATATATAGTGAATCAAATCGCCGACCGTGAAAGCGACAAAATAAACAATAAACTCTTTATTTTATCTCACAATCACATTCCTGTCCGTTTTGCATGGATTGAAGCGATTGTTTTACTCGTATTTTCGCTTTTATCTGCATGGTTCTGGCTTGATTTCGTATGTTTTTTGATAATTTTATTCGCGGCGATTCTCGGATTTTTATATAACTGCCCGCCGTTAAAACTCAAGGATACCGCCTGGAACGGGTTTTTCGCAAATTGGTTCGGACATGGCGTTTTAACCTATTATGCCGGCTGGTATATCGGACAAATATCGTTTGCAGACGGAGTAGATTTTTCGCAAATTCCCGGGTTTCCCGCTATCGGATTTTTATATGCACTGTCAGCGGGATTCGCAAACGGAGCGGTTTATTTAACTTCTACGATTTCGGACATGGAAGGCGACAAACGTGTAAATAAACGAACTTTCGCCGTTGCTTACGGGGTAAAAAACACAGCGTTTTTAGCGACATTATGTGTCGTAGTTTCGTTTTTGACGGCGTTTTTAATTCCATATTCGTTTTGGATAATGGCGATTCCCGCCGGATTGTGCATTCCGTTATTTTTCTCGCTATATAAATCGCAAAAAATTGACCTTGCGTTTAAGACATTCAGGTATCCGGTCGTAATTTTGTCGATAATGACTGCGTTATTTGTCCCTGTTTATGCGGTTTTGGTGTTCGCTGTGGTAATTTTGAGCCGAATTTACTATAAAAAGCGCTTCAACCTTGAATATCCGTCATTTCGCAAGGAGTGATTTCTGAAAACACTTAAATTTTGTTTGGATTTATTTTTCATAACTCGTCCTGTTGTTCTAGTTCCCGTATGGGGATTTGCTCTTTTCGGATATAGAATTTCGTCGCAAACAAGCAATATTTTTCAGACGATAAATTTTTCGGTTATTTTACAAATTTTACTTTTTTCACTGTCGGCCGCTTCAATTTATGTATTGAATCAAATCGCCGACCGTAAAGTCGATGCGGATAATAGCGGATTCCCGTTATTGCTTAAAAGCGAAATTACAAATAAAACAGTTTGGGTTTTAGCGTCGATTCTTGCTGTTTTATCAACAGCAGTCCCGTTTTTTTGCGGACATAAAAACATTTCTGCATTATCTCTCGCCTCTATTTTATTAGGAATCGCATATTGTTTTGCGCCGTTTTCGTTTTCGAGAAAACCTGTTTTGGATTTTTTGTCGAATGCTTTAGGATATGGAACAATTGCGTTTTCGGTTGGCTGGATTTTGGGCGGAGAAAGAATTAACATAGAAATTAATTCCGACTTTTTGCGCTCAATGTTCCCGTATTTTTGGATGATGGCGGCCGGTTCGATTTCTTCTACTTTGCCTGACTATGAAAGCGATAAAGCGAATAAAAAAATCACCACAGCAGTATATTTCGGCAAAAAAACAGCGCATTTTGTCGCAATCGGCTGTATTCTTTCGTCAATTGTCAGCGCGGTATATAACGGAAAAGATTTTGTAGCGCTTTGCGCTTCGTTAATCGCAATGATTTTATATGTTTTATATGTTGTTTTTCCGCAAAACGAAAAACTTATGGAAGCGTGCTACAAAATCGGCGGCGCAGTTTCAATACTTATCATCGGGTTATTTTTTCCGATTTTAATAATTTCCGGCATGATTATTGTAGTGTCTTCAGTTTTATATTTTAGGATATTTTACAATGTTTTCTACCCTTCGCTTTTACCTGCAAAAGAAAAATTTCATCTGAAATAACTTGTTTTCGAGCTGAAAAACAATAGAACAAACATGGTTTCATCTTGACGAATCTATTACTGTGTTATGGAATTACACTGCACAAAAATTATTTGGGAAAGAAAGGTTTTTGAGGTAATTTCGCAATACATTGAGATAACGTTTATTTAGTCGAACGTCTATAAATCACAAAGGGCATGTAAAGTTAAAGGAATAAGTAATATTGAAGAGGAATAGACAGGATTCTGAGGTAAAAATTATTTCATAAAAAGAGGTGGTGGAGTCGGCAATAATTTCGCCGTTAAAATTTGTTTTTCGTCATCCGTTTTACAATACCGGGCAAATACCGCATAGCGTACCATTCTCGGCTGAACGGTTTTTTAGCGTTTGCGATGCGGATCTCACTAAAAATTGCGTGAAGCGCACTATACCATTCAATCTTTAACGGCGACTGCCATTTCGCAACAATTTCGGTAAAAAAATCGGTTGCGCAAAGATCGTTCGGCAATTTATAATTCTTTTTGTAAGGCGATGAGATTGCCGGCATATAATCAAATAGTTTTTGCGGTACGCCAAAATTTATAAGTAAATTCTTTATTTCTTCCTCAGTCCAGTTTTTATTATGAATCCACGCATCAAAAATTTCCAAGATGATTTCATCGGTAATGGCAAGCCCCGTTCCGTTCAACAAAAGTCCTGCACAACTTTTTTCGCAAAATTCGCGGTCGCGGTTTTCATAGTTTCCTACAAAAATTCGATTCGGAGCGTAATCTATCGAATAAAAATTATCCCATATAACAATATTTTTTTCAAATAAGTTTATCGCATGAGAAAGTGATTTTTTATTTATTTCTTTTGAAATAGTACTGTCTCCTGTCCATAACAGAAGGATATTTTCCGGAATATTTTTTTGTAAACTTTCAAGATATTCCGCACAATTTTTGTCGTTAACCAAATCATTTGCATAAACTGTCGGACAAAATAAAATTTGCAATCCGGCAAAATCATCTTTTATTTTTTTGAGCAGTTCGGCATGTAAAACTCCGAGATTTTTTTGAGGATTCGGCGAAATTACCGAAATATCGTCCATAGTAAGAGCAAAAGATTTTGCACCCGCGTTTTCAAAAAAAATTATCTTTTTCTTTATAAAAACGTAGTCGTCGTCATAATCGTATGAGAGTCCGGGAGCGATTGCGGGAATAAATTCACAATTCCGTTTATTTGCGAAATCCATAATCTCATCGAACATTTTTTTTTCTTCGGCGGGATAATCTTCTTTCCAGTAAACTCTATGGCGTCTATCCTCTTTCGGAGCGTACAAATACGTATTCATGCCTTTGTCGAAAACGTTTTTTACAATTTTTTTTCGAGTATTCCAATCAAAAATCCGTCCGTAAAACCCTTCAATATATCCGCAAAGTTTCATAAAATCCCCGTTTTTGTATTTTTACGAAAAATACAAAATGCCTTGCGCGTTTATATAAAATAAAATTATATTTGTCATCGTTCTTAGCCGAAGTGGTGAAATGGTAGACACAGTGGATTCAAAATCCACCGGTAGCAATATCGTGCGAGTTCGAGTCTCGCCTTCGGTACCAGTTAATTTTTAAGGTTCAAGATAAGTTGAACAAATATTATTTTCCTTGCATGAAATACCAAAACATACTTGAAGAAGAACTAAAAAACAAGGTTTCTACGGACTTTTTCGCTAGATTCGACTGCACTGAGATAATCAAAAATATTGATTTTTCCGTAAAAACCAAAAA
>JAIRUI010000115.1 GCA_031254455.1 Chitinispirillales bacterium
TTGAGGTTAAAGCGTTTTCGAAAAGTGTTCACTCGTTATGACAAGTTAGATGTGGTGTTCAGCGGATTTATTTTTCTGGCAATGTGTATTGACGCCCTGTTTAGTGTGAACACAATGTAGATTGCCATTTGAAGGACAATTAGCATTTATTGAAAATCGCGATATTAAATATATTATACTTCGTAATAAAATAAATGGAATTCTTCAAACACACGATTCTATCGTCACTTATAGTTTTTTAGATCAAATTGATTTAAACGATGAATTTGATGGGGCATATTTATCTGAACATCAGCGTAAAAATAGTAAACAAAATTTTACTATTTACCATTTGTTTTTTGATTATTCAAATATTGTTTATTGATATTTAAAAAGAAATACAATACAACCATCTCATCCGATCAATTTCAATTTCTTTAGGAAATAATTTCCCGAAATCATGGCATAAACAAAAATTCGCAACTGTTCCAAAACTCCTTTACAAAGCGGGATTTGCTGAGAATTCAGTCGATTGGCACAAAAATTGCAAAAAATGTAATTTGAATCGATTAAAATTGAGTCGATAACAATTTGGAAAGGAACTTCTTATGATAAGAAATGCGGAAACGACAAACGGGTCGGGATTTTTTGAACCGGCGGCGGAAGGAAGAACCGTTAATTCTGCAAGAAGTTTTAAAACAACGGAAAGAAAGATAACGGAAAAAAACGAAAAATTTGAAAAAACGTTTGATTCGGTTTATCGGGAAAATAACGCAGTTCCAAAAAAGACAGTCGTTAAGCAAAAACAAAAAGCGAATTTCACCGAAGATAAAAACGTTGCCGAACGAAACGCAGATTATAATACGGATAAAACGGGCGTCGAACAAAACAAAAATCTTGCCGTCCGAAAAGTTATTACGGAAAACAAATTTGAATTTGAAATAGAGGACGAAATGAAAACGGTGGAAACTGAAAATATAAATTCGTTAATCGCTCAAATAAATTTTGAAAACATGCAAAATTTTGATATCGACATTAGATTAAACGCCGTTGAAAACATAGAAAATATTTTGGCTGCGGTAAGCCAAAAATTAAATCTTAATATCGACACGCAAATCCCTATCGCACAATTTGACGCGGAAGACGTTCCTGAAGAGGTAATTTGGCAGCTTTCTCAATTGCTTTGCGTTCTCAAAGAAATGGGCGATGCGTTTTTGGATGCCGGACTTAACGGCGAAACCGTTGAAAACAGAGGCGAAATATTTTCTCCCCAAGAAGCGTTTTCAATAGGACAATATTTACAGCAAGAAACTATTAAATTGGAATTATCGTTTGCGGAATTGGGGATCAGCCGTGAAATTGCAAAAAACATTACTTACGACGATATGAACCTTGAAGCGAACGTTTCGTTGAATGTCGCCGCCGATTTGGAAACGAGAACTCCGGCGCAGCAAAATCTGCCCGAATCCGTAGAAAATATTTTTGTTGAAAAAAAAACGGGAAGCGCGGATATTCAAAGCATAATAGAACAATTTGAAGACGTAATAAACAAAGTCGGCGCAACTCCCTTGAAAAACGAAAATTTATCGAAAGAGCCGGCTATTACGGCTTTAAACGAATTGAAAAAAGAGATTTTAAAAGAACCCGTTATATCTGTAAACGAAAAGACCGCCGAAAACGTTGAAAAGCCGAAAGTTAACGCGGCGGTAGAAAATTTACCGAAAGAGCCAATCGCCGCCGTTTCAAGCGAATTGAGAAAAGAAATCGCAAAAGAAGAGGTTAAAACACAAATATTGGCTGAAAATACGGAAACAGCAGAAGAAACTTCGCAGAAGCCCGTTGTTAAAAATACGCTTAAAACGGAAATCGGGCGAAATGAAGCCGATACTGAAAAACCGGAAGAAAAAGGTGAAACGAAAGAATCCAAACTTTCGGAAGTTCTGTTTAATAAAAACAATAAAAAAGAAAATCATAACGAAGATAATCGGCAGAATCAGCAAAAGCAAATCGGCGCCATGGAAAACACTTTTTCCTCGCCGATTCGTGACGCAATGATAAGAACGGACGAAAGAAGCGCAAATTCTCCGATAACTTTGGACGGTGTTTCGATTGAAGCGAATAAATTTAACGATTCTTCCGAAATAACGTCCGTTTCACCGCGTTTCGTAAAACTTTTTGAAAAAGAAATCGTTGAGCAGGTGCAGAGAACGATATTAAATTCGTCAAATAAAAACGGAGTACATCAAATATCGCTTACGCTTAATCCGGAAAAACTCGGAGAAATCAAACTTACGATTCAAGTGGACGGAAACGTAGTTTCCGCAAAATTGAACGTTGAAAATTCTCAGGTTAAACAGATAATAGAACAAAATCTACAAAATTTGAAAGACTCTTTGGCGCAACATAATCTGAGCGCCGGCTCTTTAGACGTTAATATAAACGGAAAAGAAGAATCTCGTCAAGACTATGAAAGAATTATAAACTCAAAAAACCGAGCCGGTCAAACAGATGCCGAAGGAGCGGTTTTAGATAACGCCGAAGAATTTCTGGGAATGGAAACCGGAAGAAGATTCGGAACAAATTCATTTGAATTTTTTGCATAAGGGAGGAACAAATTATGGCTGGAACATCGATAAGTTCGTTACAGAAAGCGGCGGAAAGTTATTCCGTTACCGCTTCGTACAGCGAAGAGGACGGCTTTCAAACTACCAAAATGACCGGTAATCGTGAAATCGGGCTTTTTAAGGCGCAGGAAAGCATGGGGAAGATGGATTTTTTGAAATTGCTGACGACGCAATTGCAATACCAAGATCCGCTTTCTCCTATGGAAAATACCGAGTTTGTCGCACAGTTGGCGCAATTCTCGCAGTTGGAATCGACTACGGGCATGGAAAAAGCGATGCAGGAAATGGCGCAAATATTTGCCGATTCCATCGATTTGCAGACGTTTAATTCGCAGTCCACGACAAACGCGAGTTCGGTTTCGCTTATAGGTAAAGAAGTCCGTTTGCGGCAGAATTATTTTGATTGGAACGGAGGAAACGCTCCGATGACGTTTAAGGCGCATTTAGGCGAGAAAATGAGCGGAGTCGTAAAAATCGTCGACGGAGACGGAAACGTAGTAAAGTCGATAGAACTAAAAGACAAAGACGAGACAAACGCCGTTACGTTTACCTGGGATGGAAAAGACGACAAAGGACTTAAAGCGGAAGCCGACAGATACAATCTGATAATAGAAGGGCAGGAATCGAATAATTCGCTGTATTGCTTCGTAGAAGATTTCGTCAACGGAGTTCGTTTTGACAGTGCGAGCGGCGTGTTGATTCGTGTAAACAACAGCGAAATTCCCATAGGAAATATTCTTGAAGTGAAAACTCCGTCTGGCGGAACTTCGGGCGACGGTTCAATTTCGGGCGGCTTTACTATGGCGCAGGCGTTGAGTATGGTAGGCTACATCGTAAAAAGCGAAGTGAATTCCGTTTCTTATACGCCGGAATTAGCGGCGAACGTTATTCCGGGTGTACCCGCCGTAAACGATTCTATGTCTTTGAACTTGGATTTTGGCGGAACCGGATCGGCTACGATTTTGATAAAGGATTCTTTAGGAAACATAGTTCACAGCCAGCAGGTATTTGCAAACGAATTAATCGACGGTAAAATTGAAATAGAAAAAATGAACTATAACGATTCTCCGTCTTACACGGTCGAAATCGCGTCGAGTAACAAAAACGCGTTTTTTTATAACGAAAGCACTATAAGCGGCGTCATAAATAAAAACGGAATTCCACAGTTAAAAGCCGGCGGGAAGACGGTCGATATGTCAAAAGTTATCGAATTAAGGGCGGCGTAATAACGATAAATTTAATATAAAAAACAGGGGAGTAAGCAAAATGTTTAACAAAGGGGTAAGGATATGAAAAAAATTTAACGACGGAGGTTAATTATGGAAGTCAATCAGGTCGGCGAACAGAGCGGGACATCGCAAGACCTTCGGTGCAGAGTTCAGCAATATCGCTCGACAGGAATAAATTTCGGCGATTTGTTGAAAGAAAAGGTACCCCCGCAAGAATTGAAATTCTCCGCTCATGCTGAAACCAGAATTAAGAGCAGGGGAATAAATTTAGACAAAGATTTGAAGCGAAAACTGAACGAAGCGGTTCATAACGTCGCTTCAAAAGGCGGCAAGGAAGCTCTGATAATGGCGAAAGAATCCGCTTTTATCGTGAACGTTCCGAGCAGGACTGTGGTAACCGCTTTAGACGGCGGAATTTTGAAAGAGTACGTTTTTACAAACATTGACAGCGCTGCGGTAATTTAGTCGGACCGATATAAAGAGTCGGAGACGAACAAAAGAATGAACGACGGATTTCTTTTGACGCGGCGTTAACTAAAAGAAAAGAGGACTTTTATGTTACGCTCACTTTACACGGGAATTGCTGGTTTAAGAAACCATCAATTAAAAATGGACGTTACGTCGCACAATATAGCCAACGTAAACACTATCGGCTATAAATCGCAAAGAATTACCTTTAAAGAAGGATTTTCGCAAATGCTTAAAGGGGCGACGCGTCCGGCGGGAAACGCCAGCGGTACCAATCCGATGCAGGTCGGTTTGGGAATGGCCGTAGGATCGATTGATAATATTATGGAACAAGGCGCGATGCAATCGACCGGACAGTTAACGGATTTGGGAATAGAAGGAAGAGCGTTCTTTGCGTTTTCCAACGGCAACGGCGGAACTTTCTACGGAAGAAACGGTGCGCTGCAATTAAGTGCCGAAGGATATTTGGTATCCAATACAAACGGTTATCATTTGCTTGGGCTTACGGCGGACTCAGACGGTGAAATACCGGCGACGGCGGTTCCGGGTTCGATTAAGGTTCCGTTCGGCGAAAAATCGCCCGCCCGCGCTACCGAGGAAATTCAATTTCAGTGCAACCTTGACGCTGATTCTGTAGGCTCGGGGACTTATTTATATACCGCGCCTTTCCTTAAAAGCGGCGAAGCCGCCGATTTGCTCGTAGCCCTGAACGACGGAATAGGTAACTCTCTCGGCATTAAAGATAACGACGTGTTGAGAATTACATACAAGGATGCTACCGGAGCTGAAGTAATTTCTCCTAACCTTAACGTTAGAAATGACGGGTTGGCTAACTCTATATATTCTCTCCAAGATTTGGCGGATGCGATTCAAAATGCACTGCCGGCCGGCGCTACTGTAGGTATCGGCGCTGTTGGAACTCCCCAAGCCGGACAGATTATTATTACCAACCCGGGTGGAGCTATATCGAATCTCGTAGTAAATAATATAACCAGACCTAATTCCAACAGTTACGTCGCAAATACCTTTTTATGGTCGGGAGCGGTTAATGCCGGTGATACAAGCGTAGGGAGCACTCTCGCCGCGGCGACTTCTCTTAACACTTTGGATGAAATTTTTGACGCACGCGGAAAACCTTTGGGCTTGACGGCTGGGGATCCTATAGAAATTAACGGAATGATAGGCGATATCGGTTTATCCGCCGCCGCACCGCTACTCTATACTCCGACGTTAACAATGGCGGATTTGATGGCGTATATACAACTGCGGCTTCGCCTGCCGGACGAAGTTCCAAATTCTTCGGGTTTGATGTCGAATTCCGTTGAGATAAATCAACCGGGCGCAAACGGTGATAGCCGCGCTCCTGTCGGCAGCATAATAATACGCGGACAGCAGGGAAAAGCGTTTGCTATAGAAGGACTTAACATAAACGCTAAAAGCAGTACGAATAATACGTCGGTATCAATATTTAACGCCAACTCGTCCGTTACGGAATTTCAAAGCGCCAAAAACACCGGATTTTGCGCGACTTCCATAGAAGTTTTCGACGAATCGGGCGCGCCTCATACCGTTACTATGAATTTTACGCATTCCGGAACTCCGGGCAAATGGCTGTGGGAAATTACGATGAAAGGGCAGGAGATAATTACTGGCGGAAATCGCGGAGTGGTAACGTTCTCCGAAGACGGAAGCCCGGCGGCGTGGATTTTTGACGACGGCAGTACCAGTTTCAAATTTAATCCGAATAACGGTTCGGCTGAATTATCTATAAGTTTGGACGTAGGAAAAAATAAATCCTGGGCTGGAATTACGCAGTTTCGTTCCGCGACAACCACGACGGCAAAGGCGCAGGACGGTTATCCTA
>JAIRUI010000116.1 GCA_031254455.1 Chitinispirillales bacterium
TACCTAAAAAACAAACGAAAAAGAACCCTTTAACGTCTGCGGAAAAAGAACATAAAACGAACACGCTATCGGTTTTATCAAAAGATTTAAGATTATATCTGAAAAATACAGAAACAGAAGAAAAAGATTTAAATTAAGGTTTAATTTAATAGCGGGGATATGCAATTATGAAAATAACTATTGATTTCGCAAAAGGTCTAATAATTTACAGTCTCGCTCTTGAAAGCGCAATAGGTCCGCTTCTTGCAATTTCTTTAATTCCGTAAGGACGAAGCAAATCTATAAAACTTAACAAACGGTCTGCGGTTTCGCTTAACTCTATTGTCATTTCATTCTGCGACACCGCAAGAACAAAGCCGTGAAAAATCTGTACAATACCAACTATTTCGTGACGCTTTGCCGCCGTTACGTTTACGGTCAAAAGCATTAACTCACGTTCGACCCGCTCGTTTTCACTGAAATCCAAAACTTTTACTACGTCTATGAGTTTGTTCAGTTGTTTGGTAATCTGGTCGATTTCTTTGTTGTCACCGCTCACGACAATCGTCATCCTCGAAAGCGTAGGGTCGTCCGTTTCTGCGACGGATAAACTGCTTATGTTAAATCCTCGCGCCGAAAACAATCCCGAAATACGCGATAACGCGCCGCTATGGTTTTCAACTAAAACCGAAATCGTATGTTTGCTCATAAATATATCTCCTTTTTGTTTCTAAATTATTCGGTTATCACTGCAGAGAACGGCTTGCCGGCGGGAATCATCGGTAAAACATTTTCCTCAGGGTCAATCATAATTTCCAAAAAAACCGCACCTTCCGTTTGGATCGCCCATTTAATAGCGTTACGCACTTCGTTGGGTTTTGTAATTCTTTTGGACGGGATGTCGTAACTTTCGGCAAGTTTAACGAAATCGGGAATATACGGAACGGTTTTCTTTTTCGTGTGTCCGTCTTCCGCTCTTTCCTTGGATGAAACAGTCATATTCACCGAACTGTAACGCTTGTCGAAAAACATTCCCTGCCATTGACGAACCATTCCCAAATATTCGTTGTTGAGAACGATAGTTTTCACCGCAATATCGTTAAGTCTTATCGTCGCCAATTCCTGAATATTCATTTGTATCCCTCCGTCGCCGCAAATCGACCAGACTACGCCGTTTATTCCCCTTGCCGCTCCCATAGCCGCAGGAAGCCCGTAGCCCATAGTTCCAAGTCCGCCGGACGACAAAAATTTTCGCGGCGTATCAAACCTGTAATACTGCGCCGCCCACATTTGATTCTGCCCGACATCCGTAGCAACGACCGCAGCGCCCTTTGTTTCTTCGTAAAGCGTCTCAACGACAAACTGCGGCTTAATTACAGTATCGCTGCGCTTATACCAAAAATGCTTTCCTTCAGTCCATTTCTCAATTTTCCCAGCCCATTCGACGTAATCTCCACTTTTAACTATTTTGTTCAATTCGCAAAGCACGCTTTTTGCATCGCCGACAACGGGAATATTCGCCGTAATAATTTTGGAAATTTCCGCAGGATCTACATCTATATGAACAATTTCCGCATTTGGAGCGAACTGCTCAATATTTCCGGCTACGCGGTCGTCAAAACGAACCCCTACGGCGATAATCAAATCGCTGCCGTGAAGCGCCGTGTTAGCCGCTACGCTTCCGTGCATCCCAACCATCCCCAAATATTGTTTGTGGTTTCCAGGAAACGCTCCAAGTCCCATAAGCGTAGCAGCGACCGGAATTTGTGTTTTTTCGGCAAATTCCAATAATTCTTTGTGCGCGTTTGAAAGTATTATTCCGCCGCCCGCATAAATAATCGGCTGCTTTGCTTTGGAAATAGCCTCCGCCGCTCTTTTTATCTGTTTGATATTTCCGTTATACGTAGGCTTGTAACTGCGAATCTCAACGTTTTCAAGATAAATATCCTTACTGTCGGTAATTGTCTCAACAGTCGCATCTTTCGTAATATCCACAAGAACAGGTCCTGGACGTCCGGTTTTTGCTATGTGAAACGCCTTACTGATTGTCGGCGCAATGTCTTCTATATTCTTCACTAGAAAATTGTGCTTTGTAACGGAACGTGTAATTCCCACCATATCCGCTTCCTGAAAAGCGTCCGTACCAAGCAGTGCGCCAGGAACTTGTCCGGTAATCGCTACAACAGGAATTGAATCCAAATGCGCCGTAGCAATTCCGGTAACCAAATTGGTGGCGCCGGGTCCAGAAGTCGCCAGACAAACGCCGACCTTTCCCGTCGCTCTTGCATATCCGTCGGCGGCATGAGCGGCTCCCTGCTCGTGGCGAGTCAAAATCACGTCAATGTCCTTACAATCGTAAAGCGCGTCGAAAATCGGAATTACCTGCCCGCCCGGATAGCCGAAAATTACATTGACGCCTTCTTTACGTAAAGCGTTTATTAAAATCTCACTGCCCTTAATTTTTTTCGTTCCAACCATAATGTTCTCCTCTATGAAATAATTTGCCAAAACAAAAAAGCCCGTTCTACTTGTGAAACGGGCTTTAAACATTATACATAAAAACCGCCCGTAACTCACACTCCAAAGAGCAAAAGCATTGACACGACGACGGATAAATTTTCCATATTTATAGTTTTCATAGCGGCTAAAATAATATATTTCATGAAATAAAAGGAGGAATTATTAGAAAAATAATAGAAAAATTATTTTTCTTTGCTTTTATGTCGATTTTAATATTATATTGTATCTAACAAAGCGCATATTTATGTTTTATGTGTTTTGTTTTTTAACACTATACAATGGAGGATAATATGGAAATTACAGAGATTCGTATTACACCAAGAGACGGCGAAGGCCGGCTTAAAGGATTCGCAAATATAACTTTCGACGATAGCTTTGTAGTTAGAGGAATCAGAATAGTTGAAGGAGATGACGGCTTATTTGTATCTATGCCGAGTCATCGAAAACCGGACGGAACGTATCAGGATATTGCGCATCCTATTAACAACGAAACTAGAAGTTTAATCGAAAGTCGTATTATTGGTGCATACAATAATGCAATTGCCGATGGAATTAAGGCTGAAGAATGAGTTAGTTAACGCTTTTCCAAATAGAATTAACTAACATAAAGCTTGTTGTCTTATAACGCAAATTAAACGGAGGTTTATTTTGGAAGAATTGGTTTATAAGAAAAATACGGCTGGACAATGGCTTGTTCTTCCCGAAGAGAAGAAAAAAGCCATTAGTGATTTTTTGGAAGGTGCGGAAAGATACGAAGGAACTCTTGGTCTTGTCGGCGACACCGCTGAGTTTTATGTTGAAAAGGTAAAACCGGAGATGGTATCCGTTGAAGGCGCTAAAGCCGCTTTACGTTCCATATCCGACCAATTTGATGAAAAGAAAAAAATAGTTTCCGCCGCTCTTCAAAAAATTGAAGAAAAAGTTTCTATTATGAACGGGATTATTTCCGAATTGGATCCTGACAGGTTTCAACATAGGATAGAGTCTATTCAGGTAACTATCGACAAATTCAAACCGCATATAGAACGCTTTAATTCATTGATTATCCAAATAGACGAGCGGAAAAAGGAAGAATTGGAGAAAGCAAAAAACACTATAATGAAAGGACACCGTAAGTTCTATTTTGAAAATTTGCGCTAAGACTTTCGCGCTCCAGCAAGCGCTGTTCCGATTATCGTGAGTTCGGGAACTGTAATTACTTCCCGTCTCACAAAATCCTTTACTATTCGCCACCCGCCGCCGCAGCCCAATATAAGCGGATCGTCTAATTTTTTTGCGCAAGAATCAATAGCGTACTCAATACCTCCGGCACAGTCGGCGATAAGTCCGCTTGAAACGGCAGAAAACGTATTTTGAGGCAATTCGCAAAATTTTAGTTCGTACGGATTACAAAACGGAAGCGCAGCCGTTTTTTCGTGCGTCGCTTCAGAGGTTATTTTTATTCCCGGTAAAATAAATCCACCCAAAAATTCCCTGTTTGAGCCTACGCAATCGACCGTCGTAGCGGTTCCCGAATCTACAATTATCAAATCGTGGTCTGGAAATAACGCAAGACCGGCAATAGCATCGACAATTCTGTCTATACCAAGCGGTGGAGAATAATTTATACTCAAATTTGATACGGTTTCCCTTTTGCAAAAATAAACGTTTGTATATACATTTTTAAGTTCTATGTATAATTCCTGCGCTTTCGGAACTACGCTTGCTATGGAAATAAGCAGGTTTTCGTTTCTCTGCAAAGCGTGAATCATATCAAAAATATTTTCGTAATCACAATGTTTGATTTCTATATTTTTCAAACAATTTACGTCCACTCTTGCTAACCGTAAATGCGTATTTCCGGCGTCAACGGCGATTATTTCCATAATTTCCTTATTTATTTACCTCTTATCAATTACTCTCACCGCTTTGCCTTTGCTGCGTCCTATCGTTCCGTGTTCGACAAAATTTATCATTACACCGACGCTTATAGCGCTGGATACGTTTTCTTCTAATTGGTTTCTTAATTTCTGGAGATTTTTAATTCCACTGCCAAACAGGCGGTCTTCCAATTCCACCTGAATTTCAAGAACGTCAAGGTTATTTACCCGTTCGACTATAATCTGGTAATGCGGCTCAATTCCTTCTACCGTAAATAAAGCGCTTTCAATTTGTGACGGAAAAACATTAACGCCGCGAATTATCATCATATCGTCGCTTCTACCGAAAATTTTACCCATACGAACCGAAGTTCTGCCGCATTTACATTCAGCATGAATTAAATATGTTATATCCCGCGTTCGATAGCGGATCAACGGCATTCCTGTTTTTGTCAACGTCGTAAAAACCAATTCGCCTTTTGTCCCATACGGCAGCGGTTCAAGCGTTTCGCGGTCGATTATTTCCGGCAGAAAATGGTCTTCCCAAATATGAGAGCCGTGCTGATGTTCACATTCGACAGCCACTCCGGGACCTATTATCTCACTCAATCCGTAAATATCGTACGCCTTCAAATCAAGTTTCTTTTGTATTTCGTGGCGCATTTCCTGAGTCCATTGCTCCGCTCCGAAAATCCCCTGCCGCAAAGCGAAATCTCCGGCTTTGAAACCTTCATTTTTCATTTCATCCGCCAAATAAAGAGCGTATGAAGGTGTACAGCACAATGTAGTCGCACCGAAATCTTTTAGCAGCTGTATCTGTCTTTTCGTATTACCGCTAGACATGGGAACGGTCATACAACCAAGCAGTTCGCTGCCGTAATGAACGCCAAGACCGCCCGTAAATAATCCATAACCGTATGCTACATTTACAACACTGTCTTTCGTACAGCCGGTCGCCACCAACGAACGCGCCATAACCTGCGACCAAACATCCAAATCGTTTTGAGTATAACCCGCAACCGTAAGTTTCCCTACGGTACCGCTTGAGGCGTGAATACGAACAATATCGGACTGAGGGACGCTAAACATACCGAAAGGATAAGCGTCGCGCAAGTCCTGTTTGGTAGTGAAAGGCAGTCTGCTCAAATCCTCCAATTTTTTAATATCGCCGGGTTTAATGCCGGCTTTATCCATTTTCTTACGATACGACGATACGTTTTCATAAACGCGCTCCACAACGGATTGAAGACGTTCCAATTGAAATTTCTTTAATTCCGAACGCGGCATTGTCTCAAATTTTTCATCGTAATATTCAGGCACGTTTTTCTCCTTCCTCAAATGCTCTAAGGTTAATATCAAACGTAGAAGCGGGAACGCTGTTTTTTATGGCTTCCTTAAATTTTTCCCTGTCGAATTTTAATAACACCGCACAAAATCCCAAAACCGCCACATTAACCGTACGCAAATCGCCTAATTTCATCGCAATTTCAAGTGCGTCAATATTGCGAATTTGAGCGCCGTAACCGCCTACCCGTTCGTAAATGTCTGCAGGGTAATCGACTTTCCCCGTAATAACCGGCATAGGATAAAGGTTTTGTTTGTTGATAATTATCATACCGCCGTCTTTAATATAATCAGCCCAACGCAACGCTTCAAGTTCCTCAAAAGCCAAAATAACGTCAGCGTTTTTCTTGTCTATTAACGGGCTGTAAACTTTATCGCTTATACGAACATACGTAACGACGCTGCCGCCGCGCTGCGACATCCCGTGCACTTCCGACAATTTACAATCTTTATTTATGAGCGTCGCATAATTTCCCAATATTTTGCTCGCAAGAAGCGTTCCCTGTCCGCCGACGCCGACGATTAAAATATTTATATTCATTTTGCATCTCCGACTTTTTTGACGCTTGCAAATTTGCAGACTTTTTCGCATAACATGCAAGCGGTACAAAGCGTAGAATCAACGGCAACCGAACCGTCTTTGTTTTTTCTTATCGCCGGACATCCTAATTTCAGACACATTCCGCATTTACGACAATTATCAATTTCGGCAACGTCGAACTTTGCGGTTTTGTCAAGCAGTATGCACGGACGTCTTGCAATAATGACCGAAACGCCGTCTTTTACGATATGCTCTTTAATTACACTCTCGGTCATATCCAAATCGTAAGGATCAATTACGGAAACGTTATTAACTCCGCAAGCGCGCACCAACGCTTCAAAATCAAGAGTGTGCGTTTGCTCGTTTTTAATCGTTTTTCCAGTTCCCGGATGCGGCTGATGTCCCGTCATACCGGTAGTAGAATTATCCAATATTAAAATCGTAATGTTCGAACGATTGTAAACCGCATTAATAAGTCCGGTAATTCCGCTGTGAACAAACGTGGAATCGCCTATAACGGCAATGTTTTTTTTAGAAAAATCTTTGCCTTTCGCCTTTTCCATCCCGTGTGTATTTGCGATAGCCGCCCCCATACAAATAAGAGAATGCATCGCGTTAAGCGGTTCGTTGCAGCCAAGCGAATAACAGCCTATATCGCCGGCAGCGTTGAGTTTCAACTTGTTAATCACATAATAAATTCCTCTGTGGGTACAGCCAGCGCACATTACAGGCGGACGCGCCGGCAGTTCTTCTTTGCCGGAAATAACTTTATACCCCAGTATTATCTCTTTAATCTTTTCGCTGCTCAATTCACCCTGCAAACCGGTTAATTCTTTTCCCCTTACGCTTATTCCGTTTGATTTCAAGGCATTCTCAATATAAGGTTCGAGTTCCTCAATTACTATTAAATCGTCACAGTTTGAAGCAAATTCCCGTAATTTTTCAACAGGCAGTGGATAAACAAATCCTAATTTGAAAACTGGATAGTCCGGTAGCGCTTCTTTTACGTATTGATAAACCGCTCCGGCGCAAATTATTCCGATTTTATTTTTACCGTTCTCTATCCGATTTATGTCAAAAGAATTTACGTCCGATGCAAGACGTCTCTCACGTTCTTCAACCTTGACATGTCGTTTGCGGGCATTTGCCGGAACCATAACGAATTTTGCAATATCCTGCTTATAATCAAATTCTATTTCCTGACGCTTTGATATTTCCACAAACGAGCGGCTATGCGCAATTCTTGTCGTAAGGCGAATAAATACCGGCGTATCGTATTTTTCGCTTAATTCAAATGCGAATTTTGTAAAATCTTTCGCTTCCTGACTGTCGGACGGCTCAAGCATCGGAATATGGGCGCTTAACCCATAGAATCTCGAATCCTGTTCGTTTTGGCTTGAGTGCATACCCGGGTCATCGGCAACCGCTATCACCAATCCGGCGTTTACTCCGGTGTAAGCGTATGTAAAAAGCGGGTCTGCAGCAACGTTAAGCCCCACATGTTTCATTGAAACAAGCGCCCGTCCGCCCGCCATAGACGCTCCTATACCTACTTCCATCGCAACTTTTTCGTTGACCGACCATTCGCTGTATATGTCGTTAAATGTAGAAAGATATTCTGTTATTTCCGTACTAGGGGTTCCAGGATATGCCGCCGCAACTTTCACGCCCGCCTCGTATGCGCCTTGGGCTACGGCATGGTCGCCTAATAATAATTTCTTCAATATTTACTTCCTTTTGTTTCCTTAAATTTTCGCAAGAATATAATAAATGCACACAATAAAGGGCGGAGAATTACCTGCGTCCGCAAATAAACGACAACGAACAAATTTTAATAATTTTTTAACTCCTTTTCACTATTTTCTTTACTCTCAAAAATTTTTAAGCAAAATTTCAAATTTTGAATTATATTAAACATAACAGGATTAAAGGCTTGATAAATTTATACAAAATGAGACAACTATGAGAATACCCCCCCCCCCGAAATTGTTAGTTCTTCAAGAACTTGAGGTTTTAGAAAATTTTTTACGAGAAACGCCGTCTCACGGAATAGCGGAATCTACGAACTACATTTCCGAGTGGGTAAAATTAAATATTGAAAAGATAAAAGGCACAAACGAAGAAATCCTTGAACCTAGATTTGCGGCACTACTTGAGAATGTTGAAAAACTCTTAATGAAACAAATAAGCGGACAAAATCAATATTCGAGTTTTGATGATTTACGCAAAAACATATTGTTTGATTTTCAATGTAAAACGAATTTGGACGAAACGAAAATTAGCGAATTACTTCAATCGGCAAAAGCAAAAAATCTTTGATTTTCCGCGCAAGTAGCGCAGGATATTATAGCATATTTGTTTTTCAAAGGAAAAACCGATGGGTTTTATATTGATATCGGAGCTAACGACGGAATCAGCGGAAGTACTACATATTGGGCTGAACAAATCGGCTGGAAAGGAATTTGCGTCGAACCTCAGAAATCGACTTTTGAAAGGATGAAAAAAGTCAGAAACTGTACGTTGTATAATTGCGCAGTTTCAAACAAATCACAAGAAAACGTCCGATTTATTTCATTCCCCGATAAAGATACTAGAAGCGGTTTGGCTGACTCTATGAGCCAAAGTCATATCGAAACGGCGAAACAATTCAGCGATATGGAAAAGAACTTCGTTTCGACAAAAACGTTCGGCGATATTATGGCTGATTTTGAAAATGTAAAATTTATAGATTTCCTTTCAATTGATACGGAAGGACACGAAATGCAGGTTTTGGAGTCGATAGATTTTACAAAATTCAAATTCGGATTAATTACTATAGAAACAGAAGACGGAAGCGACGTTGCCGCATTTATTGAAAAAAACGACTATAAAAAATTTATGATTGCCGGAAGCGATTGTCTTTTTGTGCCTGAAAATTATAATATTCCCGTCAGTTGCGCTGTTTATCCGTTTGAAAACGGAACGAACAAGTACACGGAATTGATGAAAAATATTTTACGAATGATAAATGTTAAACCCACGAACAATTTTACCGCTTCAGATTTTATTTGGCTGCATTGGTTTGAAAACATAACAAGTACAGAAGATTTTCGGCAAAAAACGGATTTCCTGAAAATATGCGAAAAAAACGGACGAAAAATTATTTGGAACGTTCATAATAAACAGCCGCACGAAACCACGAACGCAGAACAAATTAAAAGTTTAATGATATCGTTGGCTCAATCTGCGCACAAAATCATAATCCATTCAAAAATCACGACACAAGTAATAAAAGAACTTTGCGAAAACGATGAGAAAATTTTGCGAAAAATAATTTATGTTCATCATCCGCATTATGCTGGAACTTATGGGACGTTATCGTCGCAAAATTCAATTTCAAACGACAAGTTAAAATTTTTGTTTTTCGGACAAATAAGACCGTATAAAAACATAGAACTTCTGATTAATGTTTTTAACGATTTGAATTTTGACGATGTCGAATTAAATATTTGCGGAAGTTGCACAAATGAAAATTATAAACGTAATTTACAGGATTTAATCAAAACAAATAAAATCAAAACCGACTTTAGATTTATCCCAGACAGCGAAATACCTGAACTTTTTGCACAAAATCATATGTTACTCTTGCCGTATTCGCTTGAAAGTTCACTTAACAGCGGAGCGACACTTTTAGCATTTTCATATTCTAAAAGCGTAATTTCTTCATTGACGGGAACGCTTGACGACATTGAAGACAAATCGTTGTTTTTTTATTATGATTACAAAACCCCAGAAGAACACGAACAAAAATTAAAAGAAATATTGACGCAAATTCATGAATTGTATCACAAAAAATACGACGTACTTTTAACACTTGGTAAAAAATGCAGAAAAACAGTGCTTGAAAACAATTCGTATTTAAAAATTGCACAAGAGTTAGCGAAAGTTTTTGATATTAAATTGTCTGAACAAAACAGATTAGACAAGGAAGCCACTTAACAGGAAATTTCAACATTAGACCTCTTGCGAAATCAATAATTATTTTCATAATTGCATATCCCCGCTATTAAATTAAACCTTAGTTTAAATCTTTTTCTTCTGTTTCTGTATTTTTCAGATATTACCTTAAAT